>CAYMJK010000386.1:0-7770 GCA_964390535.1 uncultured Phycisphaeraceae bacterium
CCGCCAGCACGAAGCCGACGAACTCGCCCACTACGCGAAGTCCGGCCACGGAACGTGGGACATCGAGTATCGCTGGCCCTTCACGCACCCCGACTTCGGCGAGCTCGAGGGCGTCGCCCACCGCAGCAACTACGACCTCACGCAGCACGAAGCCGCATCCGGCCAGAAGCTCAGCTACTTCGATCAGGAGCGCAACGAGCGCTTCATGCCGCACGTCGTCGAGCCGGCGGCCGGCCTCACCCGCGGCGTGCTGGCCCTGCTGTGCGAGGCGTTCACGCCGGACGAGAGCCGGCCGAGCAAGGTGTTCATGAGGTTCGACCCGCGCATGGCGCCGATCAAGGCCGCCGTCTATCCGCTGGTGAACAGGGATGGCATGCCCGAAGTCGCCGAGCGCCTGCACGCCGAGCTTGTGGCGAAGTACGGCCGGCTCGGCATGATCGAGTACGACCCAAAGCAGAACATCGGCAAGCGCTACGCCCGCATGGACGAGGCCGGCTGCCCCTACTGCTTCACAATCGACTCGCAGACGCTGACCGACCAGACGGTGACGGTCCGCCACCGCGACGACCAGCGGCAGGAGCGGATCGGACTGGATGCTGTGAGCGGGTGGCTGGGGGAGCGGATTCTGTAGCTCAGGCGTCCTCGCCCTCGTCGGCGAACTCGCCAACCCCGAGCCCCGGCCGGTCGTTGATCCAGCCGCAGCCCGGGCAGAGGACGCCGTGACTGCCGCCGGGGAGGCCGGCGAGGCTGGCGCCGCACCCGTAGCAGGCCGGCTGGGCCAGCCGCGCTGTCAGCGTGTTCATCGCGAAGGCCATCGCCACCGCGGCCATGCCGATCGCCGGCAGCACCGCCGCGCCGAAGGAGACGGCCGCCACGGCGGCGAGCCCGACGGCGACCAAGATGGCCAGGGCCCGCAACCTCAGCTTCTGAAACCACGCCATCGACGACCTCCGGGGGGCTGGAATTCATGGCGCCCGCTCCGCCCGTTTCCAGTCATCGGCCGGATGTGGCACGGGCTTCCAGCCGGTGCCGCGGCAGGCGCCCCGCCCCGGAAGCCCATGGCGCCTACAGCGGCCGATAAAGGTCGATGATCTCGCGCACCCGGTTCGGGTGGGCCAGCCGCTTCATCTTCACCTCGACCCCCTCGTGCCCGCTCGAGGCGATCCCGATCTCGCCCACGCCCCAGACCCGCTCCCAGAACGTCTGCCGCACGGTCACGTTGCGGATGCTGTCGTGCAGCACCTCGCTGGTCGCCCGGCTGAACAGCCCGCGCCGCTCCACCGTCCGCTTGTTGGTCACCTCCAGGGCCGCCGACATCGTGTGGATCTTCCACACGATGAAGACCACCGCCAGCGCCACCGCCACCACGATGCACGGCCACATGATCCACTGCCGTTCCTGGGAGAACCCGAAGTAGAACCCGCCGACGATCGCCGCGATCAGCCCCAGCATCCCCGCCGTGAAGCTCAGCGGCCGGGCACGGAACATTGCCGGGCGAACCAGCAGCACCGGCTGCTCCGGCCCCGAATCCGGCGGGTATCCGGCCGCGACCGCCCGGTCAGGCGCCCCCGACGCCGCCTCCGACCCCGCCCCCGACGCCGGCGCCGGGCCGGAGGGCGCCGCTGCCGCTGTCGCGGGGGCGGGCCGATCCGTAGGCGCCGCCCGAGCCCCGCCGGCGGCCCCCAAGACCGGGATCAGGTTGATGTCGCCGCAGTCCGGGCAGCGGAGCTTGGTCCCCGCTTGGTCCTCGGGGACCTCCAGCACGCGGTCGCAGTTGTCGCAGTTCTTGACGATCATGGTCTTCTCCAGCGCCGGCGGCCTGACGCCCCGGCTTCTTTGCCGCCTGATCGTGGGCGTTTCAGCCGCGCCGGTCCACCCGACCGGCGATCTATACTCGGCCCCCGGCCCTGCCCCCCGGAACGCGGCAGGCGCGGGGGCCCCCCATGCGGATCCTCCTTGTCAACTGGGCCAGGCCGTGGGACGGCACGCGCGTCGGCGGCGGCGTCAACGGCTATCTGCAGGGCCTCGCCCTCGCCCTCGCGGGGCGCGGGCACGAGGTGAGCTGGGTCTGCTCGGGGACCACCTTCACGCCCGGCGGCGGGGGCGGCGGGGGCGGCGGCGGCGAGCCGGGCCCATGCGAGATCCGGCGCCACGACGACTGGCTCGGCCTGCGCGTCTTCGAGATCATCAACTCCCCCGTCCTCGCCCCCGCCCTGCTCCAGTTCGCGGGGCCGGAGGCGGAGATCAGCTCGCCGGAACTCGAGGAGCGCTTCGGGGAGCTGATCGGGCTCGTGCGCCCCGAGATCGTGCACTTCCACAACATCGAGGGGCTGTCGGCCGCGTGCGCCCGGGTTGCCCGCTGCGATGGCGCCCGCATCTTCTGGAGTCTGCACAACTACCACACCGTTTGCCCGCAGGTCTACCTGATGCGCGGGCACCGCTTCCCGTGCCACACGTTCGAATCCGGGCGGGCCTGCGAAGGGTGCATCCAGGCGCCGGATCCCGACGACGAGCGCCGGCGCCGGGCCGCGGCGTATCCGGACGAGCCGGTGCCGTTCCAGGACGGAGCCTCCGCCGATGGCCCCGCAAATCAGGGCGCAGATCCGAACGCCCCCCCCGCGCCCGCGGCCCCGGATCGGGCCCGGCGCAGCCTCCCCCTGCTGCGCTGGCTGCCGCGCGCTGCGCCGGATCCCCCCGCGCCCCCCGGCCGCCCGGTCGAGTTTCGCTCGGCGCTGCGCCCGCAGCCGCGCCCGGTCGACCGGCGTGGCCAGACCGAGCGCATCCTCGCCGAGCGCTCCGGCGTCACCTGGCTCACGCCGGATGCCCAGACCTGGGTCCCGCTCACCAACGAGATCCGCCCGGACCCCATCGAGCCCGGCGCCGGCCGCTACGGGCGCCGGCGGGCGGCGATGATCGAAGCCCTCGGCGCCTGCGACGGCGCGCTCGCCGTCTCCGAGCATGTGCGCGCGCGCTACGAGGCGCTGGGGGTCTCTGCGCGCGCGCTGCGCACGGTGCACATCGGGTCCGTCGCTGGCGACATCGCCCGCCGGCGCGCCGAACTCCTCTTCGCCCCCCCACCGTTCGATCCGGCCCGCCCGCGCCCGCTGCAGCTCGTGTTCATGGGCGTCAATCACTGGTACAAGGGGCTGTCGATGCTGGCGGACAGCCTCGATCTGCTGGATGCTCCGTGGCTCGGCCGGCTGGACCTGACCGTCGTCGCCGCGGGCGGCGCCTCGATCGAATATCGCTTCCGGCGGATGGAGCCGCGACTCGCCCGCCTCGGCTTCCACGAGGGATATGAGCCGCCGGACATCCCCTGGATCTGCGGCGGGAAGGACATCGGCGTCGTGCCGAGCGTCTGGTGGGACAACGGGCCGCAGACCGTGATGGAGTTCCTCGCCTGCGGGCTGCCGGTGCTGGGCGCGAATATAGGCGGGATTCCCGATTTCGTGACGCACGGGGTCAACGGGCTGCTCTTCCGGGCGAACGATCGATTTGACCTTGCGCGCGCGCTGGCGGGGCTAATCGATGATCCCCGCCGGGCCGAGCGCCTGCGGGCCGGCGTCCGCCCGCCGAAGTCGATGGAGGCCCACGCGGCGGAACTGGAACAGATCTATTGCGAGGGCGTATGCTCCGAGGCCCCGGCCGCCCGCTGAGGGCTCCCGCCGCCCGCGGCTCGACCCCGGCGCCGACCCCCGACGAGCAGGGCGCACGCGCATGACAATCCGGCGCCGCCGGCGCTTGTGAGAGCGGAAAGGGCATTGTTGCAGACCTCGGCCAGCGCCAAAGCCGTAACCACGGAGCAGCACAGCGCGCTCAACGGCGCCGCTGCCGCCCCGCCTGCCGCGCGGGCGACGCTGAACATCGCCGTCGTCATCGTCACCTGGAACCGCGCTGCCGAGGTGGATGCCGCGCTGCGGGCCGTCGCCCGGCAGGACATCGACCCCCGGCGGCTTGATGTCATCATCGTGGACAACGCCTCGACCGATGGCACGACCGATCGCCTCCGCGAAAGCTGGCGGCCCGAGCGCATCTACGACAACCTGACGGGCGAAGCGCACGAGCCGGCTTTCAGCCTCGTCCACGACAGCGTCGCCGGCGACGGCGCTGCCGACCCTGGCGCCGGCGCATCGCGCAACGCCGCTGGTTTCGCCTCGCTCACCATCATCCGCAATCGCGAGAATCTCGGCGGCTGCGGCGGGTTCAACACCGGGCTGTGCGCGGTGGACCAACTGCTCGACCTGCCCGACCGCCCCCGCCGCCCCGACTACATCTGGCTCGTCGATGATGATATTGATCTGCCCGCCGACGCCTGCCGCCGACTGGTCGAGGCGGCCGAGGCCGATCCGGGCGTCGGCATCGTCGGGTCGCGCGCGGTGGATTTCCACGACCGGACATCGACGTTCGAGACGACCATCTACTTCGACTTCGACCGCGGGCGCATGGGCGACACGCCGACACCCCGCCACCGCCTCCGCCCGAGCCACGAAGCTTGGCTCAAGAAGGTCGGCGCCCCGCGCGGGCGCGGCGCCTATTCCGGCGTGGTCGAGGTCGATGTCGTCAGCGCGTGCAGCATGCTCGCCCGGTGGAGCGCGGTGCGCGAGGTCGGCTTCTGGGACAAGCGGTATTTCATCTATTGTGATGACGCCGACTGGTGCCTGCGCTTCGGCCGCGCCGGCTGGCGCGTCGCCCTGTGCCTGGATGCCGTCGTCTATCACACGCCGTGGTTTCACAAGCTCACGCCCGCGCGGCTGTATTACTCGCAGCGCAACATCGTGTGGACGCTGCAGAAGGCGCTCTCCGGGCCGCGGCTGCGCTACGCCACCTTCCGCTGGATGGCGTCGATCATGTACGACGCCCTGCAGGCCGCCTTCCGCCGGCGCACCTTCCACGCCGACATCATCCGGCGCACCGCCGACGACATCGCCAGCGGGCGTGGCGGCCGCTTCGACGACACGGGCCCGCCGAAGATCCCCGTCGCCGAGGCCCTGCGCCAGGCCGGCGCCCTGGCCCCAGGCGCCCGCATCGCGGTGATCTGCCCGCGGCCGGAGTTCGTGCGGTGGGCGGAGGACCTGCGCCGTGGCACGGGCTTCCAGCCCGTGGGCGGCCGGACGGCGCCCGAGCAACCAGATGCAAGCGATGGCTCAGCGCCTCCCGCTTCGACCGGTGCAGCCAGCAGCTCCACATCCCCGGCGCCACCCACGGGCAGAGATGCGCGTGCCACCGGCCCCGAATGGATCTACCTCATCCGCAACGACGCGATCGCGGGCGCCGATAGCGCGAACCGCTCGCGGAGCGAGGGAGAACCTCTGCCGCCGCGGAGCGGCGATACACCCGGCGGTGGCCCACCCAGCCACATCATCTACTCCCGGCGCCTGCGCTCCAAGCTCCTGCGCCAACTCCCCCTCCTGCGCCGCCCGCCGGATGTCGTCATCGTCTTCAACCAGACCAGCGACTTCCCGCTCCTCCGCGGCAGGCGCAACTGCCACATCGACCAGCGCACGCCCGACCTCGCCCAGATCGAGCCCGATGGCGCCGGCGCCCGGCTCGCGTTCCTCGCCCGCTGGACCCTGACCGGCCTCCGCGTCGCCTGGTTCCTCGCGACCCTGCGGCGATACCGGTCGCGGGATCGGTTCGGCTAAACGGCCGGCCGCCCGGAGCTCAAGCGACGACGAGGTTGAACGCGGTCCCAGCCGGCGCAATGGTGAGACTTTGCCCCCACCCGAACTGCAGGAAGTCATCCTCAATGCCGTCGCCGAAGATGACACCCCCGCGGTTCATTTCGGAGACGATTGTCAACGGCGCCGCCGCCTGGCACACGCCAAGCGTCAGCGAAGTTCCCGTCGCCACGCTCGGAAAGGCCTCGCGCACGAAAAAGGCGATTCTCGGATCCAGCGGGCCAGGAAGCTCCAACAGACTGCCACGCGATTCGTTGATCGAGCGAGCCCAGCCAGTGGCGCCGGTGCCTGTCGAGGCGATGATCCCGGACGATGACTGCCGCTCCTCAAAATCCTGCCACCGGATGCGGTATCGCGCCGACTGGTGGGTCTGGTGTCCGATGAAGATCTCATTGAGAGCCCTGATCCGCTGCGTGTCATCAAGGCGAGCCTCGACCATCGTGCGGCTCTCAATCGGGATCTCTCGGCCGCGCTCGATCATTGCGAGCACCTCGTCGGCGGAGGCCGGCGAGAAGCGGGCGAGCACACCATCGAAGCGCTGCGGAAGCGGATTCACCCCGATCACGGGTTGACCGTCAAGGTACTTGGCAAGGTTGGCGACCAGCCCGTCCTGCCCGACCGCGATAACGATGTCGTCCGGCTCGAACAGAAAGCGGTCGAGATCGTCGCGCGAACTCCGCGAACGCCGCCAGCGAGGCGGGATCGCAGCCGCGACGCGGGCCAGCGCCGCGTGGACGGCCTCATGCTCCGCTTCGACCTCATCGATATCGAGACCCCGAGCAGTCAGGAAGAACCTTGCCTGCGCCCGGGTTGCATGGCGCGCCAGCAGCAGTTCATACTCCGTGCTGCGATGCACCAGGACAGCCCGGCGGACGGCCGCGCCCATGTCAGCCTTCCTCGCGCTCGTCAAGCCGGCGGGCGCCAGCGCCGACGAGATTCGTCAGCAGCGTCCCCAGCAGGTCCGGCGTGAGGTTGAGGTGCTCGATGCGCTGCAGCTTCGCCGCAAGTTCCTGGGCCGCGAGCCCGTACAGGCGGTCAGGCGGAAAATCGCGGTAGATGCTCATGCGATCGCGCTCCGCCGCGATCCGCGCAGCCTGGGTGGCCGTGATGCCCGCAGCGCGACCGCCGGCTTTGATCTCAATGCGCCGGGCTTCGCTCTCGGCTGTGATCCGAGCCGTTTCCGCCGCATCGGCGGCGCGCTTGCGGTCGTTCTCGCCGTGCTGGACAATCAGTTGCTCCTCGCGCCGGGCGAGCTCGATCTGGTTCTGAAGCTCGTTTTCCTGGATTGCCCGCTCCTTTTCGACCGCGCGGGCCCGGCGCTGAAAAGTCGCGTCATCGGCGTCCTGCTGAATCCCCTCACGCACGGGCACCTGGAGCGCACGCTCGACCTCTGCCTCGGGCTTGATGCTGTTGATGCGAACGGAGACGAGCCGCAGGCCGAGCTCCTGCAGGCCTGCATCGTCACGCAGACCATCGGCGATACGGGTGCGGATGTCATCGACACCATCGGACAGGATACGGCGCAACTCCGTGTGAACGAGGTAGTCGTACGCGAACTGCTGAGCGAGGTCGGTCAGCAGCCCCGCGATCTTCTCGAGGGGCTTGTGCAGGTGCTTGCCGGAGACGAGGTCGATCGTGAAGTCGACCCGATCAGCCAGCGTCTGCGGGTCGGTCACGGCATAGGTGATAACGCCCTGAACCGCAGTGTCCTGGAAGTCGCGAGAGCGACCGTGAAAGAGAAACGGCAGTTCGCGGTTGTCCATCGGCACCTCGCTCACGCTGGCGCTGAGCGGATGGAACCAGAATGCCAGGCCACGCCCGCTCCTGATGAGCTTTCCCTTGCGAAAGCGCAAAACGTGCTGATTCGGATCGCTCCGCAGGTGGCGGAGGAGCGGGAATCGCTGGAGTTGGGCCATAATCCCTGACATCGGCTCGATTGGCCGCCGCTATGAATGCATGGCTACCCCGCCACCGCCCTCATGCAGACTCCCCGCCCCATGGGCGACCGCCAACGCTCACCCGTCCCCGGCCCCCGCCCGCTGGACCCTGACCGGCCTCCGCGTCGCCTGGTTCCTCGCGACCCTGCGGCGAT
>CAYMJK010000387.1:0-3236 GCA_964390535.1 uncultured Phycisphaeraceae bacterium
GGGGTTCGGGGGGGTCGAGGGGGGGGCCGGGCGCCGCGCATTACGTTCGCGTTCAACCTGATCAACACATTCCGGCACCTGGAGACGGAGCAGGCGGCGCTGGCGCATCTGCGGGCGATGCGCAGCGCGCTGGCGCCGGGGGGCGTGTACGCGGTGGGCCTGAGCCTCAGCGCGTACGGGCGGGAGAAACCGAGCGAGGATGTGTGGGAGGCGCAGCGCGGGCGGGTGGCGGTGCGGCAAGTGGCGCAGTATCACCCGCCGCCGGCGGCGGGGCGGCTGGAGCGGGTGCAGAACACCGTCGTCGTGCAGCGGCCGGGGCGGGAGGATGTGGTGATCGTGTCAAAGTACCGGCTGCGGACGTACAGCCGCGGGCAGTTCGAGCGGCTGGCGCAGCGGGCGGGGTTCGAGATTGTGGGGCACGTGGATGAGGATGGGCGGGATGTGGAGGCTTTGGAGGGGGGGTATGGAGTTTGGGCTCTGCGATAAAGCTCTCTGCGATAAAGCTCAAAGCGCAAAGCTCAAAGCTCAAATCAGAGTGCAGAGTGCAGAGTTGAGAGTGCAGAGTTCGAAGGGGCGTGGGGGCTCTCAGATTTGTGCTTTGAGGTTTGTGCTTTGTGCTTTCCGCCACGGCGCGGCGGCGGCGGCGTAGATTGCGATGAGGGCGAGGACGAGGCAGGCGCCGGGGGGCCAGTCGAGTTCGAAGCTGAGGATGAGGCCGGCGATCATGCCGAGGGCGGAGAGGACGATCGAGAGGATCATGACCGTGAGCCAGCGGTCGCTGAGGCGCAGGGCGGCAGCGCCGGGGAGCACCAGCGCTGCGGTGGCGAGGACGACGCCGGCGAGTTTCATGACCGTCACGACGCCGAGGCAGAGGAGGGCAAGCGCTGCGGCCTGCATGAGGCTGGCGGGGAGCCCGCCGGCGCGGGCGGCGGGCTCGTCGAAGGCCCAGTAGGTGAGCGGGCGCCGGGCGAGCCAGGCGACGACGGCGACGAGGGCAGTGACCGCGCAGGCGACGATGGCCTCGGGCCAGCCGACGGCGATGACGGAGCCGAAGAGGGCGGTCTCCCATGAGGGGGGGATGCGACCCGGGTCCGGGTTGCGACTGGCGAGGTGTGTGAGGATGGCGCCGAGGGCCATGGCGCCGACGAGGACGATGCCGATGGCGGTGTCGGGGCCGGTCCCCCGCCCGGAGCGGCCGGCGAGCAGGCCGATGAGCAGGGCGGCGCCGAGGCAGAAGATGAAGATGATGGCGAAGGAGCCGCCGGCGCTGGCGCTGAGGCCGAGGATGGCGACCAGGCCGATGCCGCCGAACGCGGCGTGGCTGATGCCTTGGCCGACGAAGGCGAGGCGCTTGAGGGTAACCAGCGGGCTGAGTATGCCGCCGAGCAGGCCGAGCGCGATGGCGGTCACCAGCGGGGGGAGGACGAGGGCGGAGTTTTCGGTGAGGTAGCGGAAGGTGTTCATGGGGCGCGCTCGCCGGGCGCATGCGGGTGGTTGTGGGGGTGGTCGTGATCGTGGGGGTGGTCGTGTGTGCGCGCGCCGGCGCCCTGAGGCAGGGGGCACTCTTCCGGGGCGTGGGCGTGGATGTGGAAGTCGCCGAAGGCGGGGGCGACCTCGTGCTGGAAGACTTCGGCGAGGATCTGCGGGGTGAGGCCTTCGGGGGCGGTGTGGCTGTGGAGGGTCCGGTTGATGCAGCCGATCTGCTCGCAGCCGGCGGCGACAGCGCGCAGGTCGTGGCTGACGAGGGCGATGGTGGCGCCGATGGTGTCGCGGACGCGGGCGATGAGCGAAGCGAAGCGCTGCTGGCCGACGACATCGACGCCGACGGTGGGCTCATCGAGGAGGAGGAGGCGGGCGCCGCCGGCGATGGCGCGGGCGATGAAGATGCGCTGGCGCTGGCCGCCGGAGAGCTTGCCGATGGGACGGCTGGCGAGGTCGGCGGCGCCGGTGAGCTCAAGCGCCTGGTCCACGCGCGCGCGCACCTCGGCGCCGTAGGGGCGCCATGGGGGGATGCGCCAGCCGGCGCCGAGCTGGACGACCTGGCGGGCGGTGAGGGGGAACTCGAGGATGGCATCCGACCGCTGGGGGACGTAGCCGATGAGGCCGCGGCGGCGGGCCTCGGCGGGGGAGCGGCCGAAGACGGTGATCGAGCCGGACTGTGGGGCGAGGTCGCCGAGGATGAGTCGGAGGAGGGTGGTCTTGCCGCCGCCGTTGGGGCCGAGGATGCCGAGGCGGGATCCGGACTCGGCGCGCAGGGAGACGTTTTCGACGGCGGGGGTTGAGGCGCCGGGGTAGGTGTAGGTGACGGCGCGGAGGTCGAGGGCCGTGGTGGCGGCTGCGGTCGCGCTTTGCGCGGGGGAGGGTGTCGGCGTTGGGGCGGGGGTGGGGGCGGTCATGGGGCGCTCTCGGCGAGTGCGCGCACGAGTTCATCCAGGTTGGATTCCATCATGACGAACCAGTCGCCGCCGCCGAGGGGATCGAGGGTTCCGACGGGGAGGCCGGTGATGTCGGCGATGCGCCGGGCGGCAGCGCTGGGCGCCTGGGGCTCGATGAAGATGGCGCGGGCGCCGGCATCGCGCGCGGCGTCGGCGGCGGCGGTGAGTGAGGCCATGGTCGGCTCGCGGGCGCCGATGGGCTGGATGACGGCGCCGATGACCAGGCCGTAGCGCTCGGCGAGGCGGCCGAAGGCGTCGTGGGTGTTGATGATGCTGGCGCCCTGGAAGGGGGCGAGGAGCTGGCGGTAGGTTTCGTCGAGCTCGGTGATGCGCTGGACGAGATCGGCGCGGGCGCGCTGGGTCGGGGTTTCCTGATCTGTCGCTGGGGGGCCGCCCAAGGCGGATTCGATTTCGGCGGCGGCGCCGATGACGAACTGCCGGGCGAGTTCGGGATCGAGCCAGAGGTGGGGGTCGATGGGGCCGTGATCGTGGTGGTCGTGGTCGTGCTCGGCGTGATCGTGGTCGCTGGCGTCGATGTCCACGATGTCGGCGAAGCGGAGGAGGCGCTGGTCGCGCGGCGCGCGGCCGATGGCGCGCTCGACCTGGGTGTCGAGGCCGAGGCCGACGATGGCGACGAGGTCGGCGCGGCGGGTGGCGGCGACCTGTGCCGGGGTGAGTTCGAAGCCGTGTTCGGACTGGCCGGGGCCGACGAGGATGGTGAGCTCGCTGCCTTCGGGGAGGAGGGGCTCGATCAGGCCGGCGAGGGGGGGCAGGCTGACGACGACGCGGAGCGCGCCGGGG
>CAYMJK010000388.1:0-2753 GCA_964390535.1 uncultured Phycisphaeraceae bacterium
CCCCGGCCTCGGCCCGGACCGCCCAGACCCAGCAGCGACCGCTCGCCCGCGATCCTGTCGCCGCCGAAACCGCGACTGGCCGAGTGACTTCCAGCCCGTCCACCGAGACCATCAACAGGCTCAGCAGAACCAGCGCCGAGAGGGCGCCAGCCCCTGGGCGGCGGCGGACAGGCATGTCTGGAGCGGTTCCCATTCGAGTAGCTGAAGTATCGTCCCGGGACGCCTCACAGGCAAGCCCCACAGGCGCCGGACAGGCCCGGCAGGGCCATACCTTCGTCCTTCGGCGCCCCTCCACCCCGCTTCCGCGGCGCCCAGTCCTCCCGTCGCTGGACCAGGCGGCCCCCGCCGGCCGATATCCGGACCTGCCGGCCGCGATTGGGCCGGGGCGGGTACAGTCCGCTGATGGAGGAGCAGAAGCCGATGCAGGCCCCGATGCCAGTCGCCGAGAGCCGGCGCCTCCTGCCCGCGACGCGGGAGGCCTTGACCCACAAGTTCAGCGTCTCGGGCCACGAGGGGTACCTCACGATCGGCCTGTACGACGACGGGAGCCCGGGCGAGATCTTCATCAAGATGGCCAAGGAGGGCTCGACCATGAAGGGCATGGTGCAGGCCTTCTGCCGGGCGTTCAGCCTGGCGCTGCAGTACGGGCTGTCAATCGAGGACGCGGTGGGGCGGTTCAAGGGGATGCGGTTCGAGCCGATGGGCTCGACGAGCAACCCGGAGATTCCGGAGGCGAGCAGCATCATTGATTACGTGGCGCGGTATCTGGAGTTGCAGTTCGGGGCGCGCAAATAGCAAATGGCAAAGGGGCAAATGGGAGAGCCGCCCCGGGTCACCCCATCACCCCCCGACCGCAAGCTCCGGCCTCCACCGCAGCCATGAGGCGTCGGGCTCGGGGGCCAGTTCAAAGCTGGCGCCATCCTCGACGCTCGCGCCCGCATCGGTCGGCGTTGCGAAGCCGTTGACGCCGCCGACCAGCGATTCGCGCGAGCCGGCTCGCACCTCCAGCCCCGCGAACCAGCCCCAGTCCACGCCGATGCCGCTGGCGTTCCAGAAGCGCGAGTTGTGGCGGACGAGATCGCGGTATTCGGGATCGATCGTGATCGCGATGTCCACGCCGGTGGCGTTCGGCGCCAGCCGCCACGAGCGGACCTCGCCGACGGTGATGTCGCGATACTGCACCACGCTCCCGGCATCAATCGGGCCGAGGCGGTCGGCGCGGAGGATGAGCCGCAGCGAGCCCTCGGGCGCGTCGCCGACTTCCGGCGGCTCGTTCATACCAGTGAAGCTGCGGCGTGAGCGGGCGCCCTCGGGCGCCGGCTCGATGCGGATGTAATGAGGCCCGATGATCGTCTCCAGGCCGCGCACGCGGCGCAGGCTGACATCCGGGCGCACGACCCAGAAGCGGGCGCCCTCACGGGCGAGGCCCTCGGCATCCGGCTTGAGTTCGGCCTCGACGACGACGCTGCCGAGCCCGGGGCTGAGGCGCACATCGCGGACGGCGCCGACCTCCAGCCCGCGGTACGTCAGCGGGTCGCCCGCCTCGATGCCGAAGCCCTGGTCGAAGCGGATGGTGATGACCGGCCCGCGCGCGCGCATGGCGCCCCAGGCGAGCCAGCCGGCGACCGCCAACGCCAGCACAGGCCAGATCCAGGCAAGGCTGACGCCGCGGCGGCGATGGACGATCTCCGCCCGCGGCAGGTCGGCGCCGGGCGGCGCGGTGGGCGCCGGGGAGGTCGCTGCTGTGCGCACATCGGGGGCCGGCGCCGCCTGCGGGCTGTCCGTTCGGTCGTTCATTGGCGCGCCTCCGGCGTGCGCTGGGTCCAGATGGCCTCGGGATCGAAGGCGGCCGAGGACAGCAGGCTGAAGATCACCACCAGCGCGAACGCCGCGGCGCCCGGGCCGGGGTTGATCTCGACCCATGATCCGAGCTTGACGGCGGCGACCAGCAGCGCCACGAGCAGCACATCGAGCATGCCCCAGCGGCCGATCCACTCGACGATGGCGTAGGTCTGCGCGCGGTGATGGCTCGGCAGCATCGACCGGCTGCTTCCGCCACCGATCACCCCGAGGCAGAGCGTGAGCATGGCGCCCAGCTTCGCCAGCGGCGCGATGACCGAGCAGATGAAGACCACTCCGGCGACGAACCACGCGCCGTCGGCCGCGAGTTCGACGACGCCCGAGAGGATGGTGGCGCTGCGGGCGTGCCCCATCCGCTCGATCTCGAGAATCGGCAGGGACATCGCCAGCGGGTAGAGGATGACGGCGGCGAGCGCGAACGCCGCGGCCCGCCCGAGCCGTCGCGGCGGCCGGTCGCGCAGCACGGTGGCGCTGCACCGCGGACAGCGGGCCCGAGCGCCGAGCGGGATCTGCGGCACGCCCATGATCAGCCCGCATCTCGGGCAGGCCTTCAGGGGAAGAGCCCCGTCTCGGGTTGCGGTTGCGAGGGCCATGGAGGCAAGTTTACGTGCCGCGGATGGTGGATGGTTGGGATCGGGGTGGCGCGGGTTGCAGGGTGGTGGCGCCGACCTCCCCTGCCCTCGCTACTCCCCGCCCACCTGCTCCTCGAGCCACCGAATTCCGCGGAACGCTGCGTCGCGCAGGCGTCCCTCGCAGTCCCGCCCCGGCGCTCCCGGATCACGCCTGACGTGCGACCCGGCCGCCGTGAGCCAGTCGCGAGCCGCCTCGGCGGCGCTGGTTGAACCCGCATCGCCGGTATCAGGCAGCAGAAAAAACGCCTTCCCATGCAGTGG
>CAYMJK010000389.1:0-2710 GCA_964390535.1 uncultured Phycisphaeraceae bacterium
GGCGAGTTCGAGACCGGGCCGCACGATTTCGACTTCAACAACGCGGGGCAGGCCCTCTTCATCGCCGAGCTGGCGCCATCGGGGGTTGCGGTGGTGTATCTGGATGACACGCTGCTGGCGCAGGAGGGGCAGGGCTCGCCGGTTCCCGGCCGCTCGTGGCGCAGCTTCGGGAGCGCTGTGGTGGCGCTCGGCGACGGGGGCGACTGGGCGATGCGGGCCCAGCTCGATGGCGACACCGGCAGCGATATCGTGATCGTCAGCGGCGGCGAGATCATTGCGCAGGAGGGGGGCGAGGTTCCGGGCGTTGCCGGCGCGGTCTTCACTTCCTTCGGCTCCGGGCCGGTGGGGATCGACAGCGAGGGGCGGGTCTACTGGTACGGCGCGTGGGATGGGGGCGAGGCGATCTTCCGCGATGACTTTGCGATCGTGGTGGCAGGGTCGACGATGGTCGGGGGGAGCACGGTGACGGACATCGCCAGCGTGCAGGACACGCTTGCCGCGAGCGACAGCGGGCGCTTCGCGATCGCCGAGGTCACGCTGGATGGCGGGCCGGACGCGGCGCTGCTGATCGAGATCCGTGGTGAGTGCTACGCGGATTGCGACGGGTCGGGCGGGTTCGATTTCTTCGATTTCCTCTGCTTCCAGAACGCCTTTGCGGCGGGCGACCCATATGCCGACTGCGACGCGTCAGGCACGCTGGACTTCTTCGACTTCCTCTGCTTCCAGAACGCGTTCGCCATGGGTTGCCCGTAAGGCGAACGGAAGCACAGCGCGGACGATGAAATTGAACCACAGAGGCGCAGAGGGCGCAGAGCAGAGAAGCCTGCTTCCCTCCGCTCTGTGTTCTCGGCGCCTCTGTGGTGGAAATTCCTACTCCTGCGGGCGTTCCGGTTCATCGAGTTGTGCGAGCGCGTCGGCGAGAGCGAGGGCGATGGGGCCGGGCTGGCCGGGGCCGATTGGCTTCTGCTCAACCTGCACGATCGGCAGCACACCCCATGACGCGTTGGTCGCGAAGATCTCGTCGGCATCCATCACATCGTTCACCGAAACCATCCGCCGCTGGACCTCGATGCCGAGAGATCGCGCCAGTTCGATCACGGCGCTGCGCGTCACGCCCGGGAGCACGGGGCTGGGGGCGGTCGCCTTTCCCGGCGCCACCTCCTGCTCCTCTGTGCGCGCAATCGGGGTGAGCAGGCGCCCGCCCGATGCGCAGAAGATGTTGCTGACCGTCCCGCCGCAGAGGTAATTGGTCACCTGGAAGACCAGCGCTTCGCCGGCGCCCTTGGCCGCGGCGGCCTGGAGTTCGCGCAGGCGCCACCAGTAGCTGAGCGTCTTGTGCCCTTCCAGCGGGTTCAGCGGGTTTGCGCGCGCGCCGGCGATCACGGCGTTCACACCTGCGCCGGCGCCGGGGCGTTCGGGGGCGGGCTGCGCGACGATGAGGATGGTGGGCTCGCGCCGCTTCGGCTGGCCCTCGCGGCTGAGCAGGTTCAGGTCGCCGCCGGTGAGCGTGAGGCGCACACGGGCCCGCGCGAGGCCGGAGCGCTCGACCGTGAGCCCGATGGCGTCGGCGAGCGGCCCGGCGCGGACGGTCCCGGCGAGGCCGAGTTCCGCGGCAGAGGCGGAGAGGCGGTCGAGATGGGCCTCGAGGCGCGGGATGTGGATGGCGCCGCCGGTGGCGCGGGCCGACATGGTCTCGAAGAGGCCGATGGCGTGCTGCAGGCCGGCATCCATCGCGGCGATGCGCGCGTCGGCGAGGTCGATGATCTGGCCGTTGAGGTACGCGGCGCCCATGGGGGAGGGTAGGTTCGGAATGATGAATGATGAGGGATGAATGATGAGTCGGAGTTGGCGGGCGGGGAGCGCCGCGGCGTCGGGATCGTCTCCCTATGATTGCCGATGCCGGATCCAGAGCCCTCGCCAGCCTACCGCCTCGATCGAAGCGCCTTCTCCGTTGTGTCGCTGACGGAGCAGGATGATGACGGTGCATACTGGCAATCCCGGACGCCGGAGGAACGGATGCGCGCCCTCGAATACCTTCGCAGGATGGCCTATGGACATGCAGCTACCGCAAGACTTCAAAGAGTTCTTACAGTTGCTGAACTCGGAGAAGATTGAGTACCTCGTCGTCGGCGGATATGCCGTCGGCTACCACGGCTATCCCCGCCCGACCGGGGATCTCGACGTCTGGATTGCCATGGACCCGCAGAACGCGAAGCGGCTCGTGGGCGCCCTTGCAAAGTTCGGATTCGGCGCCGCCGGCGCGTCCGCCGATTTGTTTCTTGCGCCGGGTCGAATCGTGCGGATGGGCGTTCCGCCGGTGCGGATTGAAGTCCTCAACTCGATTTCGGGCGTGGACTTTGCGGCGTGCTACCAGCGCCGCGTGGATGCGACGATCGATGGCGTGCGGGCGCCGATCATCGGTCGGGAGGACCTGGTCGCGAACAAGCGAGCAGCCGGGCGGGCGAAGGACCAGAATGATCTGGAGCACCTCGAACGGCGGTGAAGTCGATCGGCGCCTCGTGGAAACTGCCCCTACAGAATCCGCCGCGCTCGCGGGTAGCTGCCCAGCACACGCAGCGACTGGCAGTGGGTCTTCGTCTCGGTGATCGCCTGCGACACCGCCTCGTCCGCCCGGTGGCCCATGGCGTCGATGAAGAACGTGTAGCTCCAGTTGGTTCGCCCGCTGGGGCGCTTGTCGATGTGCGTGAGG
>CAYMJK010000390.1:0-8730 GCA_964390535.1 uncultured Phycisphaeraceae bacterium
AGCAGCGACTGGCGTCCCGGTGAGGCGCTCTCAGTTGCCCGGGGCTGTTGCGGCGGGTCGGTCACTGCTGGTCCGGGAGATGCTGTGGCGCGAGCCCGGCCGGATTCGCCGGCCGCCGCCGATCATACCTCGTGCTTGGCCGCGCAGGCTATCTTCATCATTCCACCTCACCCCAGCAGCTTCCGCCGCCCCGCGACATAATCCCACAGTACGAACCGATCCACATCGTCGCCAGCGGTGAAGAAGACGCGGCCGCCGCTGGCCTGCGCCATCCGCTGGGCGAACTGGATGTCCTCCGACGACTGGCTCCAGTTGGGCAGCAGAAAGATGTTGATGGTGATCCCTTCGCGGGCGCACGCCAGCGCCTCGCGCATGGTCGCCTCCTCAGTGCGCCCATCCGGCGGGTAGAGCAGGTAGAGCATCTCCCCCTCGAAGTGCGCGGTCGGCAGGCCGTCGGTGAGCAGGGTAATCTGCCGGTTCGGCGTGTCCTGCGGCGCCAGGAGCTGACGCGCCAGCCGCAGCGCGTGCTGGATGTTCGTGAAGTGCGGCGGGATCTGCCACTCGGTGATCGCCGGGTCGCTCATGTCCGCCTTCAGGCGCACGATCGGGTCGTAGAGCGTCACCGGCTTGGGCATCAACTCGGGCACCTCCGAGATGTGCCGCACCTTCGCCACCGTGTACATCTCGACGAAGCGCAGCGAATCCCCGGGATACTCGCTGCGGATGAGCCCGTCCAGCGCCAGGGCCATCCGCTTGGCATTGATGTACTGCCCGCCGTACCGCATCGAGCCGCTCATGTCCATGATCACGACGCTGGCGCACCGGGGGGTGTTGCGCGTCCGGTGGATCTCGATGTCCGACACCGCCGCCCGCAGTGGCCCGGCTTGTCTGTGTCCCTTCATGCCCTCCCGCGCCACGGCGTTGATCACGGTCTGCGGCACATCCATGTTCGCTGGCGAATCGCCGAACTCGTACGGCCTCGTCTTCTGGCTCTCGACCGCCCCCTCGCCGAGGACCGGGCCGCCGTGCCGGCCGCTGCGCGACGCCTCCAGGTCGGCGAAGATCTCCTGCAGGATCTTCGACTGAAACAGCCGGTACGCCTTCGGCGCCAACCGGTACTCCCCCGCGGCATCCTGCTCGACCCCCTGGGCCTCGGCCATCTGCCGCAGATAGTCCTCGAGCTGCTGGCGGAAGCCCTCCATCTGCTCGATGTCCGCGGCCTCGGCGAAGCGGGCCAGCTCCTCCATGTCGATCACGGTGAGCTTGGCGTTCTTGCGGGCCTCGCGCAGTTGCTCGAGCAGGCGGTCGATCGTCTCCAGTTCCTCCTTCACCTCCAGCGCCTTGGGCGTGTCCATGGGCGTGCGCCCGGTGAAGGTGTACTTGCCATCCAGCGCCTCGACCTGGTACTTGTCGCCGAGGGCGCCGATAGCGCCCATCAGCGCGCGCGCAAACGGCGACCCCGATGGCGTCATGTGATACAGCGCCTCCAGATCCCGCAACTGCTCGTGCCGCACGGCGCCTTCGTACAGGTCCGCCAGGTCCCGCCCCGGCTTTGCCGCCGCGGCCCGGCGCCGGTAGCGCTCCGCCGCATCCTGTAGGGCGGCTCGCGTTTCAAACCTCTCCAGAATCCGCCGCTTGCGCTCCTCCAGCATCGCGATCAGCGAATCCAGGCTCGGGCCGAGGCCGGCGATCTGCGACGGATCGATGTGAATCGCGTCGGCAAGCTCCTCGGGGGTCAGGCGCCGGGCCGAGCCGAAGCGCAGCATGTGCTCCATCGCCGCCGAGGCGACATCCGGCGCCGGCTGCGTCGGCGAGGGAAAGCTCGCGGGATCGAACCGCTGATAGCTGTGGATCACGCCGCCGAGCGGTGTGCGGCGGCCGGTGTTTCTGCGATCCGTCATAACAGGTCGATTCGCGTGACGAAGGAGGCGGATGCCGCCCGAGCGAGCCGGTAGCGGGATTCACCAGTCCAGCGGCCCCCGCCACGCTGTGAGAAGGTCATCAACCTTGAATGTGATCTCGCTCGCGGCTCCCGACGGCGCCTGCTGCTCCGGTTGCTGGTCTGGCTCCGCGCCGACCTCGACGGTGAGCCGGCCATCATCCGTGATCTGCCCGATGCGGCAGGCTGAAACCTCGCCCAGCGCCTCCATCGCCTCGTCCACCTTCTCCGCCGGGATTTCCAGCACGTAGCGAGAGGGCGATTCGCTGAACGCCGCCGCGAGCGGATTCTCGTGCACCTCGTTCAGGTCGATCCGGGCGCCCAGCGCCCCCTCCGGCGTCGCCGCGGCGATCAGCATCTCCGCGACAGCGCACAGCAGCCCGCCGTCGGAAACATCGTGCGCGCTCAGCGCGAGCCCGCGCCCGATCAGCCCCGCCACCGCACGGGCGTTCGCCGGCCCCGCCGCCAGATCAACCACCGGAATCGCCTGATCTCCGATCTCTGCTCTCCGATCGCTGCCCTCAGATCTCTGCTCCCTGCTCTCTCCCCACCCCCCTCGCCACCGCGATCCGCCCAGCCCCGCCTGCGTCTCGCCGACCAGCAGCAGGGCCGAGCCCGCCCGCTTGGCGTCCATCGTCACAGCGCGTCCGAGCCGCGGCACGATGCCGATGCCGCTGATCAGCAGCGTCGGTGGGATCCGGATCGTGCGTCCGTCCTCGGTGGTGAACTGATTGTTCAGCGAGTCCTTCCCGCTGACGAAGGGCGTGCGATAGGCCTTCGCGCCGTCGTAGCACCCCTCGGCTGCGCGCACGAGCGCGCCCATGCTCCGCGGATCGTCGACGCCCGGCCAGCAGAAATTGTCCAGGATCGCGATGCGCTCCGAATCAGCCCCGACACAGACGAGATTGCGCACGCACTCGTCGATCCCCGCCAGCGCCATCTCGTACGGGTCGCCCCCCGCCGCCGGATCGCCCGCGCCGATGTGCATGCCGCAGGCGATCGCCAGCCCGCGCCCGGAACCGGGAACCGGCTCGATGACCGCAGCGTCCCCCGGCCCGCGCCCCAGCGGCCCGACGAGCGGCTTGATGGCGGTGCGGCCCTGCACCTCGTGGTCGTACTGGCGCACGATCCAGTGCTTGCTGGCGATGTCCGGATGCGCCAGCAGCGCCGGAAGCCCCCGCTCGATGTCGCGGGTGATGTCCCGGGCCTCCCGGGTAGACCGCCGCTCCGCGGCGGGCCCCTGGGTACCCCCTCCCTCCGGGGGGGGGGCCGTCATTCGATCCCCATCCCCCGAGCCACCCCCCGCGGAGCGAGGGGCTACCCACACCGCCTCGCGGACCACCTTCGGCAACCCCTCGTGCACGAACGCCATCGACAGCCGCCCGACCTCCATCCCGCGGTAGTGCAACGCGAGCTCCGCGCCCGGTGTCCCGAAGACGCCCAGGTTCGCCAGTTCGACCCGCTCCTCGTTGCAGATCGCCTGGAGCGCCGCGATGTTCTCCGGCGCCACGGCGAGCACCATCCGCTCCTGGGCCTCGCTGATCCAGATCTCGGTGTAGCTCAGCCCCTCGTACTTCAGCGGCGCCTGCTCCAGGTGGACTTCTGCCCCGAGCTCGGCCCCCATCTCCCCCACCGCCGAGCTGAAGCCACCGGCGCCGCAGTCGGTGATCGCGCTGAACAGCGGCCCGCCGGCGGCATCCCGCGCGCGCAGGATGGCGTCCAGCACTTTCTTCTCTTCGACCGCGTTGCCGATCTGCACGGCGTGGCTGAACTCGTCGGCGTGGGTGTCGGTGAGTTCGGCGCTGCTGAATGTCGCGCCGTGGATGCCGTCGCGCCCCGTCCGCCCGCCGAGGGCGATGATCCGGTCGCCGGCGCGCGCGCGCCCGTGGATCAGCCCCCGCGGCATGACGCCGACGCACCCGCAGAACACCAGCGGGTTGCCGACGAACCGGTCGTCGAACACCACCGCCCCGTTCACCGTCGGGATACCCATGCGGTTGCCGTAATCGCGCACGCCCGCCACCACCTGCGAGAGGATGCGGCGCGGATGCAGGCACCCCGCCGGCACATCCTGCTGCTTCGTCCGCGGATCGGCCACACAGAAGACATCCATCGAGGCGATGGGTTTCGCCGCCAGCCCGGTGCCGATGATGTCGCGGATGCACCCGCCGATCCCGGTCGCGGCGCCGCCGTACGGCTCGATCGCGGAGGGGTGATTGTGCGTCTCGACCTTCACGCACACGGCGTGCTGGTCATCGAAGGCGATGATCCCTGCGTTGTCCTCGAAGACGCTGAGCGTCCAGTCCACGCCGTCTTCGATCAGTTCGAACGTCGCAGCCGCCACGGTGCGCTTCAGCAGATTGTCGATGACGACCGAGCCGTCCGGCTGCACGGCGTGGCCGGGTCGGCCCTCCCAGCGGATGCGCCGCCGCTCGGCGCCCCCGGCGCCCTCTTCCCGATAGCGCACCTCGCTCTTGAGCGTCTTGTGCACGCAGTGCTCGGACCACGTCTGCGCCAGCGTCTCCAGTTCGATGTCCGTCGGCTCGCGCCCGAGCCCGCGGTAGTGCTCCTGGATCGCCCGCATCTCCTCCAGGCTCAGAAACAGGTGAGCCTCGCGCGAGAGCGTGCGCAGCTCCTGCTCGCTCAGCTCGCGCAGCGGCACGCGCGTCACCTTCAGCGTGTAACTCGTCCCCGCAGGCAGTTGGGCGGGCGTGAAGGGCTCGCTGTGGATGGCGTGGATGACGGGATTGGCCAGCAGCCGCTCCGCCAGCCGGCGGGCATCCTTCGCCGCGGCGCCCTCCAGGTCGTACCGCCACCCGGTCGAGACCTTCGCCTCGACGCCGAAAAGGTCGCGCAACGCCTCGCGCACGGAGAGGGCGGCCGGATCCATCACGCCCGGCAGCGGATGCACCTCGATGATCGTTCCGGACGCCGGGCTGGCGCCGATGGTCGCCCGCTCGATGACCGGGTTGATCAGCAGTTCGTCCTGAATGCGGGTCGCGGTGGCCTCGTCGATTGGCTCGGCGGCTTCGATGAGGTAGATGCGGCTGATCCGGGCGCCCTTGAGTCCGACACCGATCTCCCGAGCCTCGCGCAGGAGCGATTCGGCCCGGGGGTCGTCGATGTCAGGCGCGAGCGCGACCTCGAAGCGGTGGACGGCGGCAGTAGCAGGAGCGGGCATGATGGAAATGTAGGTTCAGTCAGCCCGGCCGAGGACCGTGCCACCGACTCATCCCATCCTCCATCACTCATCATTCATCATTCCCGCCCGCCACAGCCCGCACAGGGCGATCGCCAGCGCATCGGCCACATCGGGCGGCGATGGCGGCTCGGCGAGGTTGAACCGCATCTGGATCGCCCGCTGCATCTGCTCCTTGCTGGCGTGGCCGGACCCGGTGAGCGATTTCTTCACCATCGTCGGCTTGTACTGGGCGAGCGGGAGGCCGGCGCGGCGGATCGCCAGCAGGATCACGCCGCGGGCGTGCGCCATGACCACCGCCGTCTGCGGCCGCTTGTAGTGGCTGAACAGCTCTTCGACGCACACGAGATCCGGCTGACAGCGCTCGAGCAGTTCGCCCAGGTCGCGATCAAGCTCCAGCAGCCTGTCTTCGATGCTCGCGATGCCGCCAGCGCGGGCAGGCGCCGCGATCGCGCGCACAATGGCTCCCCCACCCCCACCTCCCCCACGACCGACGCCATCCTCGCCGCCAGCCGGGCGAGCCTGACCCCCGCCCGCCGCACGCCCCAGCCGGATGACCCCCGCCTCCACCAGCGCAGCGCTGCAGACCGCCGCGGCCGGATCATCGGCCTCGATGCACCCGTAGCCGGTGAGACGGAGGCCGGGATCGATGCCGAGGACTCGCATGGGAAAGCTCAAAACGAAAAGCTCAAAGCTCAAATCCGGATGCCGCGGAGGCGCCATCCATCCGACTCATCACCATCGTCTTCCGGCCCCTTCCCTTTCCTGATTTGAGCTTTGAGCTTTTCGCTTTGAGCTTTGCGCTTTCGCTACCGCCAGTTCTTCATCCAATGGATGACCGTCCGCGCCAGCACATCCGTCTCCATGTTCACGCGATGCCCCGGCTTCAGCGCCGCCAGCGTCGTCCGGGCCAGCGTCTCGGGGATGAGCGCCACCTCGAACCACTCCCGCGCGCACGCCGCGACCGTCAGCGACACCCCATCCACCGTGATCGACCCCTTCGGCGTCACGAACTCCATCACCTCCCGCCCGGCGCCAATCCGCAGCCGCACGCCGGCGCCCCGCTCCGCGCCCTCCTCGTCCTCCGGCGCCGCGGCAGTCGCCCCCACGACCTCCCCCACGCCATCCACGTGCCCCTGCACCATGTGCCCCCCCAGCCGGTCCCCGGCCCGCAGCGACCGCTCCAGGTTCACCCTGTCCCCCGGCCGCAGCCCGCCGAGCGTCGTCCGGGCGAGCGTCTCCGGGATCACGTCGAAGGCCAGCTCGCCCCCGCCGACCTCCGCCACCGTCAGGCAGCACCCGCTGATCGAAATCGACTCCCCGGGCGCCACATCGCCCCATCCGGGCCCGATGCCGAGGGACCCCTCGCCCGCGCCGGGAGGTCCTATAGGTCCTGCCGGCCCGGGCCTCGCCAACCTCAGCCGCGCCCCCGCCGATCCCCGCTCGAGGCTCGCCACGCGCCCGACATCCTGCACCAGCCCCGTGAACAACGCTGCATCCTCCGGCCCGCCGGCCCCGAACAATCGCCCCGAGCCCCCCTCCTGCGCCGCGCCAAAGCGGTTTCGGGCTTGACCGATCCCCCGCCCGGCTGGATACTCTCCGGCCCGGCGGCAGGCCGGCCGCCGTGATCTGAACCCGCGTACCCCGGGGGGAGACTCCCGACTTTCCCTGGCCTCAACTCTGGCCCGGAGGCGCCGCCGGATGCCCAATCATTCCACCACCATCTCCCTCACGCGGCCCGGATTCGGGCGCCGCCTCTTCGCTCTTGCCGCCCTGGCCGCCATCGGCGCCGCGGCCGGCTGCGCATCAGGCCCCTCCGGGAAGCTGCGCGACCCGATCGACAGCTCCCGGCAGGATGATTCGCTCCGGGCGACCGCCGACGACATGCGCCTGCTCGGCTTCCAGCGCGACTGGCGCGGCTATCCGGCGATCTCACAGGGGCAGACGATCCGCTCCCTCGACCTCTGGGAAGACGTGATCCTGGTGCAGGGGACGGGGAGCACGCTCACGGTGCTGGAGCCGCGCAGCGGCGATCGCCGCTGGTCGGTCGCGCTGGCCAACCCGCTGACGCGCTTCCTCGGCAACGTTCGCGACGGCAACGTCGTCTACAGCTCGACCGAAGGCGAGATCTTCGCCCTCGACGCCGACACCGGCAACCTGCTGGAGCGGCTCGACAACGCCCAGATCGTCAACACCAAGCCGCTGCGGGTCGGCGGGCTGCTGCTCTACGGCACTGCCACTACAACGTCCAGCGCCCAGGGCGCCGCCCGCGCCGAGGTGATCGCCTTCCTCCCCACCGCGGGCGTCGAGAGCGTCGACGGCGTCAAGATGTGGGGCACGCTCACCGAGGGCCCGGTCCTCTTCCCGCCGATCCTCATTGACGGCGCCGCCGCGGCGGCGAGCGCCTCCGGCGACATCCTCTTCATCAATCCGAGCACAGGGTCGCTGCTCGGCCGGTCGCGCATGTTCAGCGGCCCCGGCAGCGAGTTGATCAGCGGCGAGGGCCTGCTGTTCATCGCCAGCCGGGACCAGTCGGTGTACGCCTTCAGCCCGACCGGCGGGCGCCCCGTCTGGCGCTTCCGGACCGAGGACCCGCTCACCACCCAGCCCGCCTACCACCAGGGCACGGTCTACATCGACATCCCCAGCGAGGGCCTCACCGCCCTCGGCGCCGCCACCGGCGAGCGTCTCTGGGACCAGCCCAGCGAGGCGCACGGGACCGTCATCGGCGTGCGCGACGGCCGGCTGCTCGTCCGCGACGGCGAAACGCTCATGACCGTGGACCCCCGCAGCGGCGACATCACCCAGAGCGTCGAGATCCCCGGCCTCGCCATCGCGAAGACCGACACTTTCGAGGATGGCGCCCTCTATCTCGCCAGCGACCTCGGCCTCGTCGCCAAGTTCATCCCGGCGCCATAAGCTCCCCGCGGAGGCTTCCATGGCCGAACTCGTCCGGGTCCGACGCGCGATCATCTCGGTGAGCGACAAGACAGACCTTGTCCCCCTTGCCCGCGCGCTGGTGGCCCGCAAGGTCGAGATCATCTCCACCGGCGGCACCGCCCGCGCCCTCGGCGAGGCCGGCGTCCCCGTCACCCCCATCGACGCTGTCACCGGCTTTCCCGAGATCATGGACGGGCGCATCAAGACGCTGCACCCGAAGGTCCACGGCGCCCTCCTGGCCATCCTCGAGAGTCCCGACCACGCCGCCGCCATGCAGGCCCACGGCATCGAACCGATCGACCTCGTCTGCATCAATCTCTACCCGTTCGAGGGCGCCATCGCCGACCCGGATCTCCGGCAGGCCGACGCCATCGAGCAGATCGACATCGGCGGCCCGTCGATGATCCGCTCGGCCGCCAAGAACTTCGCCCGCGTTACGGTCATCACCGACCCGCGCCAGTACGACCGCCTCATCACCGAACTCAACGAGAACGACGGCGCCACCAGCCTCCCCCTGCGGGCCGATCTCGCCGGCGCCGCCTTCAGCCGCACCAGCGAGTACGACGCCGCGATCGCCAGCTATCTCACGCGGCGCGCCCCCCAGGCCTTTCCGCCCGTGCTCCGCATCCGGTACACCAAGGTCGATGATCTC
>CAYMJK010000391.1:0-6215 GCA_964390535.1 uncultured Phycisphaeraceae bacterium
GCCGCGTCCACGCCGATCAGTTCCATGCGCTGGGCATGACGGATGCCGCCATCGAGCGCGGCTTTCGCAGCGTGGACCACCTCGAAGCGACGCCGCCGGAGAGTCTGGCTCGCCTTGCCGCGAGCGAGACGCTTGGCGTCATGCTGCCCGCCAGCGGGTTCCACCTCGATGGCCGGTACGCCGACGGGCGCGGCTTCATCGACGCCGGCGGCGCCCTCGCCATCGCCACCAACGCCAACCCCGGCAGCGCCCCGACCGCCTGCATGCCGACCGCCATCGCTCTGGCTACGCGCTTCCTCGGGCGCGGCGAGGCCTCCAACTGCGCCCGCGGGATCTCCGCGGCGGAGGCGATCAGCGCGACCACCGTCAACGCCGCGGCTGTGCTCGGGCTGACCGATCGCGGGCGCATCGTTCCCGGCGCCCGAGCCGATCTCATCCTCCTGCGCCACACCGACGAGCGCCAACTCGGCTACACCTTCGGCGGCCGCCACATGGCCGCGGTGATCTGCGCCGGAAAGCTGGCCTTCACCGAGGGTCTGTAGCTCACAGCGCGGCAGCGCCCAACCAAAGGAGGCAGGAACCACAGATGACACAGATGGGGCACAGATAGGGATGTCTTCGGGGTGTTGCGGCGCCAACGGCGCCACCAAGCCAGAGCCCAGGGCAACGCCCTGGGTTGCCAGTAGCCAACCAGCCAGAGCCCTGAAGGGGCGAGAAGGTGGGGGGGGCTTGCAGCGGGCGTGCCACTCGTGCCACCCGACGACCACCCTGCCGTCAGTGCTTCTCAAGTGGGCCGGTGGCGCAGCGACAGCGCCGCGCGTGTGGGGGCGCGGTGGGTGTGGCTTGTGGGTTGGGGCGCCGGGAGCCGCAGATCCGGGATGCAAGGTCAGGGGGCGCGGGGGAGGGCGCCGGCGCGGTGGCGGAGGTTCTGGGCGGGGGTTGGAGTGGTGGACTTGATGGACGGGATGGACCCGATGGACTTGATGGACTGAGTGTTCGGGGTGCGGGGGGGAGTGGTGTTGTGCTGCGGGAGGGCGCTGCCGGCAGGCGGCAAGCCTGCCCCACCCGGCGCGGTGTACAGGTGAGACGCCTGTGCCGTGCGGGTTGGCTGTGCCACGCTCTGCGCTGTGTACAGGTGAGACGTCTGTGCCATCCGGGTCGGCTGTGGCCCGCTCGGCGGCGCGCACAGGCGAGACGCCTGTGCCACCTGGCTTTGCGGTGGCGCCTGGTTTTTGCGGGGGTTGAGGGCGGCGATGGCGCGGCGGAGGTTGAGGGTTCGTTTTGCGGTTGCAGCGCGTTCGATGGGGTTGAGGATGGCGAGGGCAGCGCGGAGGGTGATCTCCTGGCTGCGCAGCGCGGGGAGGGAGATTTCGGCGCCGGAGAGGTAGAGAGGCGCGCGGACGATCTCGGCGAGCGCCGCGGTGGCAGCGCAGGCGGCGTGGGCGCGGATGTGCGGGGCGCGTTGCTCGTTGAAGGCGCGGAGGCGCTCGAGGAGGCGCTGTGTGTGGGGGTGATCGGCCCAGGCGAAGAGGGTTTCCGGGTCGATGTTGTGGCGGGCGGCGAGCTGCTCGGGGTCGGTGGCGGCGGCGTATTGGAAGAGGAGGGAGTCGGGGTTGATGTGCGGGGGGAGGGTCGGGCGGCCGGCGAGGGTGGGAGGAGCACTGACGGCGGCCGTCAGTGGCACGGAAGGGGAGTCATCGCCCGGAAGGGCGATGCCACGGTTTTCGGCGGATTTGTTGCCGCGGCGCGCGCGCAGATCGGGTGGGTTGGCGCCCTGGGAGGCGCTGGTGGAGGCGGGGCCCGGGTCTGCAGGATCGCTGCTGGCGGTGTGGGGAGGGGTGATTTCGGTGGGGTGGGTGGGCATGGCGGCGGCCTCGGAAGTGGGTGTCTCTCTACCCTTGGTTGAGAGGTCGCGTTTGTGCGCGCAGAGCGGGCATCTGGCGCCTTGGAGAGGCGCCGCCGGCAGGTTGCAAGCCTGCCCCGCCCGGCGCTGGGCACAGGCGAGACGCCTGGCGCCACCCGGGTCAGCGGCGCCAGAATCGGATGGAGAGGAGGGCGATGACGGGGAAGATTTCGAGGCGGCCCAGAAGCATCCAGAGGCAGAGGAGGAGCTTGGAGGCGTCGGTCATCCAGGCGTAGTTCTGCATCGGCCCGACGCGGCCGAGGCCGGGGCCGATGGTGCCGAGGGCGGCGATGGCGGCGGTGCCGGCCGTGGCGCCATCGGCGCCGGACTCGATCACCAGCAGCAGCCCGGTCCCCACGATCCAGAGGGCGAGGACGGCGAGGATGTAGGTGAGCACCTCGATGCGCAGATCGCTGTCGAGGACGGTCCGGCCGATGCGCATCGGGCGGATGACGTGGGGGCGGAAGGCCCGCTCGACGCCGGCGATCACGGCGCGCACGCCGATCCAGACGCGTATCACCTTCATGCCGCCGGCGGTGGAGCCGCTGCACCCGCCGATGAACATGAGCATGACCAGCGCGCTGCGGAGCACCGATGGCCACTCGTCGTAGTCGGCGGTGGCGTACCCGGTGGTGGTGTGCACGGTGACGACCTGGAACGTGGCGTAGCGCATTGCCGCCAGGGCGCCGGGCTCGACGGCCTCGCCGGTGGTGGCGGTGATCGGCCGGCCCCCGAGGGCGCCGGCGAAGAGGAAGCCGGCGAAGAGGAGGCTCAGCAGCAGGATGGCGCCGAGATAGACCCGGAGTTCGGTGTCGCCGACTACCTGGCGCCAGCGGCGGCGCCAGAGCTGGTAGTAGAGCCCGAAGTTGGCGCCCCCGGCGATCATGAACAGAATCACGATCCACTGCACGCCCGGGCCGAAGCCGCCGGCCGACTGATCGATCGTCGAATAGCCGCCGGTGGAGAGCGTGGTGAACGCGTGGCAGACGGCGTCGAACCAGCTCATCCCGGCGAAGCGCATGCAGAGGATCGCGATGAGCGTGAGCCCGGAGTAGATGATCCAGAGCACGCGGGCCGTCTGGCGCACCTCGGGGCGCACGCCCGGGGGCGTGACACCGACCGACTCGGCGCTGAACAGGCGTTTGCTGGCGGCGCCGATCGAGGGGAGGACGGCGACGAAGAGCACGACGATGCCGAGCCCGCCGATCCACTGCGTGAGGGCCCGCCACAGGAGCAGGCTCCGCGGCATGGACCGGATATCGCTGAGGATGCTGGCGCCGACGGTGGTAAACCCGCTCATGGATTCGAAATAGCAGTTCACCGGCGAGCGCAGCGCCAAGGCGGGCGAGTCGCCGGAGGTGGTGAACTGTGACCAGAGGTAGTAGGGCGCAGCGCCGAGGAGGGCGCCGAGGATCCACGTCAGGGTGACCAGCAGCAGGGCCTCGCGCCGCTCGAGGTCGCTCCGGTGGCGGCGCGTCGCCACCCACGCGCTGCCCGAGAGCACGAGCCCGATGATGGCGGCGCTCGCGAAGGCCGCGGCGGCCGATCGCTCACCGCTGTCATCGAAGCCGAAGGCGAGCAGGGCGCTCCACGCGGCCAGCGCGAGGAGGCCGCCGGAGAGGGCGGCAATGAGGAGCGCGAGCTGGCGGAGGATGTAGCGGTAGTTCATTGGAGATGGCCGCTATTTTGCTCCCGCGAACCGCTCGAGGACTTCGGGGCGCCGTCGCGGCCCGACGATCAGCAGCGTGTCGCCGGCGTGGATCACGGACTCGCCGCCGGGGACGAAGGCCTCGCCTTCGTGCTCCACCGCCGCGATGATGAAGCCCTCCGGCGCCATCTGCTCGTGGAGCGCGCGGCCGGCGGCGGGCGAGCCGGCGCCGAGGCGCACGCGATAGACATCCAGCACGCCGCGGCTGAGCGAGGAGAGGGCGAGAACGGGGTTGTCATCCAGCAGGCGGCCGATCTCGCGCATGGCGGCGACGCGGGGGCTGAAGGCGAGGTCGATGCCGACGTGCTCCAGCAGGTGGAGATAGATCGGGCGCTGCACGACGGCGATGGCCTGCTTGACCCCCTCGCTCTTGGCCCAGGCGCCGCCGAGGATGTTGCTCTCATCATCGTCGGTGATGGCGACGAAGACATCGGCCTTGCCGAGATACTCGCCGCGGAAGGTCTCCTGGTCGGTTGCGTCGGCGTTGATGACGGTGACCCAGTCGAGCTCGGCGGCGAGGGCCTCGGCCCGGGCGCGGTCGGGCTCGAAGAGGCGGATGCGGAAGGCGCGGTCGCGCAAGGCGCGGCAAAGCCAGGCGGCCATGGGGCCCCCGCCCATGATGGCGATCTCGCGCGTCTGCATCCTGGTCTCGCCGAAGAGGCGGATGGCTTTGGGCATGACCGCGCGCTCGCCGACGAGCACCACGTGATCCCCCGGCTTGACGACAGTACCGCCGTGTGCCGCGGCGGCCTCGCCCTCGCGCCCGACGGCGATGAGGCGGGCGCCCTTGGGGAAGGGGACTTCGGCGAGCGGCTTACCGATGGCCGGGGCGCGGTCGGCGACGCCGAACTCCTGCAGTTCGATCTTCCAGTTGGCGAAGGACTCGATGGCGATGGCGGCGGGGTTGCGCAGGATGTGGGCGATCTGCTCGCTGGTGGCGTATTCCGGGCAGATGAGCCGGTCGATGCCGAGGTGGCTGGCGTATCCGAAGCGGCGGTCGTCGTAGAAGGCGCCGAGGCGGACGCGGGCGACGGTCTTGCGGGCGCCGACGCCCTTGGCGATGGAGGCGGCGAGGAGGTTTACCTCGTCGCGCTCGGTGGCGGCGAGGACGAGGTCAGCCGAAGCGGCGCCGGCCTCTTCGAGCGTGCCGGCGAGGGCGCAGTTGCCGACGAGAGCGGCGACATCGAGACGATCGCCGATGTCGCTGACCCGCTCGGGATCGATATCGACGACGGTGATGCTGTGCTTGGCCGCGGCGAGAGCCTCGGCGGCGAATGAGCCGACGTGTCCGGCGCCGCAGATGACGATCCTCATCAGGGTCTCCCGAGGGCGGCGATCATATCCGCGGGAGCGGGCGGCGCCGGGCCGCGGCAGCGCGCAGGATGTGCTCAAGCTGCTGTCGAGTCATCGAACGCCTGTCGCTTGATCGCCCAGACCTCCTGCGGCGAGAGGGCGCCGACAAATGGCGAGCGCTGCGGCGATGCGCCGGTTCACTTCCAGGCTGATTCGGTCGTTGACCTCGTGTCCCATGGGGGATGATACGGGGGAGAGGTCAGGCGGCGCAGCACACCTGGCGGGAGGACGCCGACCTCAGAGCAGGTCCGTGTCACGCAGCCGACAGGAGGCCGGCGGCGCCCTCGCTATCCTTCCCCGATGAGTTTCACGGAAGAGACTGAACTGCCCGGCGGGGCAGCGGGCCCGGCGCCGGCCGGCGAACCCGCAGAGGGCCCGGATCCGCTTCTGGATGACCTCACGCCGCCGCAGCGCGAGGCGGTGCTGTGCACCGAAGGGCCGCTGCTGGTGCTGGCGGCGGCGGGGAGCGGGAAGACGCGGGTGATCACGCGGCGGATCGCGCATCTGGTGCGGCTGGGCGTGCCGCCTTGGTCGATCCTGGCGCTGACGTTTACGAACAAGGCGGCGGCGGAGATGCGCCACCGGGTGGGGGCGCTGCTCGGCTCGGGGGAGGCGCCGCCGCGGGGGTTGACGGTGACGACGTTTCACTCCCTGTGCGCGCGGCTGCTGCGGCGGTACGCCGACCTTGCAGGGGTCCGGGGGCTGAAGCCGGATTTCAGCATCTACGACTCGTCGGACCAGTCGGCGCTGATGAAGCGGGTGATCGCGGAGCTGGATCTTTCGACGAGCAACTGGCCGCCGCGGTCGGTGCTCAGCGCGATCAGCAACGCGAAGAACGAGCTGCTGGATGCCGACGCCTTCGCCGCGCGGGCGGGCGACTTCTACAGCAAGAACATCGCGAAGATCTACAAGGCGTATGAGCGGCGGCTGCGCGATGCGGGGGCGCTGGATTTCGACGATCTGCTGCTGCTGACAGCGCGGCTGCTGAAAACGAGTGAGCAGGCGCGGGCGGAGCTGCGGGCGCGGTGGCAGTATCTGCTGATCGACGAGTATCAGGATACGAATCGGGCCCAGTTCGCCATCGCGGCGGGGCTGGCGGGAGAGGCGGATCAGGATGGGCGGGGGCCGAGCGGGCCGAACATCTGCGTGGTGGGTGACCCTGATCAATCTATCTACGCTTGGCGCGGCGCGGATATCAGCAACATTCTCGACTTCGAGGAGCACTATCCGGGGGCGCGCGTCATTGCGCTG
>CAYMJK010000392.1:0-3346 GCA_964390535.1 uncultured Phycisphaeraceae bacterium
GGCCGCCGCCGTCGTCGAAGACGGCGAAGCTGAAGACGAGGCCGTCCTCCAGGCCTGCGCCGAGAGCTGACCATGACCGGCCATCCCACTTCGCCACGTGACGCACGATGATCGTACGGTCGGCGACGCTGAACGAGCCGCCGACATAGAGGGCTTCACCCCCTCCCTCGTCGAACACGGCCAGGGCGTGAACGCCATTATCCGTTCCGTGTCCCAAGGCCGACCACTCGCACGGCTGCGACGCGGCGAACGACGTCGCCATCAGAGCGCCGATCGCAAAGCTTGAGGTGCGCGTGTACATGGCGAATCCTCGCTACCTGCATCCGCCGCGAACTCCGTCTGGAACGTCAGGCCCGCTCCCCGCGCTCCAGGATGCCCACCCCGGAAACTCCAGCTCCAGCGCCTCCCTCGCCGCCCCGCCGGGCGTCTGCGCCACCGCCGCGCTTGCCCCCCCGAGCAACCGATCGCTGCCACCAGCCTGATCCGCCCGATTCCCTTCCGTGTCAGCATGGTGAACCTCCCCATATAGCCTCGCCCAGCCCGGGCCGGGGCCACGCCATCGCCAGAATACCCGGAACCGAACCGCCGCACAACCCCGCATCTGGCAAGCGACGCCGGCTCCGCCCCCCCGGCTTCCGTACGGGGCGGCGTACCCCGTCGGCCCCGCCCGCTCCGCGGCGTCGGTCAAGCCCGGAGCCCGCGCCTTCCGATACTCCCCTGCGGCTGCGGCTCCCGCGTCGCGCCAGCCGCAGCCCAGCAAGGACCCGCCCATTGGACGTTCTGGACCAGAGCGAAGTTGACGCCCTGCTTGCCGCGGTGGATCCGGGCGAGGTGGAGGAGGATCAGCGCCAGGCCGCAATCTTCAGCCGCCACCGGCGCGATCTGGAGGATGTCGAGGTCCGCCCGTACGACTTCAAGCGCCCCGAGCGCGTCAGCAAGGACCAGATGCGGGCCCTGCAGACGCTGCACGAGGGGTTCGCCCGCAACTTCGGCGCCTCGCTCAGCGGCTTCCTCCGGACCATCGTGGAGGTCAAGGTCGCCACCTGCGAGCAGATGACCTACTCGGAGTTCATCAGCGGCCTGCCCAACCCGACGAGCTTCAACCTCATCGAGAGCGACGAGCTCGAAGGCCAGATGTGCCTGGAGATCAGCCCGCTGATCATCTACCCGATCATCGACCGCCTGCTCGGCGGAACCACGCAGGACCTGTTCATCCCCCAGCGGCCGATGACGCTGATCGAGGCCCGGCTCATCAGCAACGTCACCAACCGCGGCCTCAGCGCCCTCAGCGAGGCGTGGGCAGGCATGAAGCAGATGACGTTCCAGATCACGACCACCGAGAGCAACCCCCAGCTCGTGCAGATCGTCCCGCCCAACGAGGTGGTGGTCGTCGTCGGCTTCGAGCTGAAGATGTCCAACCGCGCCGGCACGATGAACCTCTGCATCCCGTACAACGTCATCGAGCCGGTGATGGACGACCTGAGCGCGCAGAGCTGGTTCAGCGTCCGCAGCAGCCATAAGACCGACCGCATCACCGCGCTGCTCCAGGATTCGCTCGCCCCGGCCCCGCTCGAGGTGACCGGCCTGCTCGCGGAGACGACCATCACCGTCCGCGACCTGCGCGAACTCGGCGTCGGCGACCTCATCGTCACCCAGACGCCCGCGGCCCGGCCGGTGCAGTTCCTCGTCGAAGGCCAGCGCAAGTTCCTCGCCCACCTCGGCCAGTACCGCGGCGCCCGCGCCCTGCGCGTGGCCCGGGAAATCCAGCCGAGCGATCGCTTCTGACGGTCGCGGCGACGCGCCCGATGCGCCGAGGCGCCCCCCCGGGACGGCGTTGCTTCGCGCGCCCCCCGCGTTGCGGGCCCTCGCCGCGCCCAGCCCACGAAACAGCCAACGATGGCAGGCGCCTGCCCTGTCGCCTGACCAATGATTTCTGATTCCTGATCTCTGACTCCTGACCCCTGCCCCCCATGCCTCCACCCCCCGCATTCCGCCGCGGCGCCGCCCTTGCCCTCGCGGCGGCCGCCCCCGCCGTGGCGCAGCCGGTCGGCGAGCCGCCCGTGGCCGACCCGCCTCCGGAAGCAACTGCGGCAGTTCCGGCCGAGCCCCAGCCTCCGCCAGATCCCGCCGCCGCAACCGGCCTCGGCGTCTCCTTCACAGCCACCGCCGTTCACAACTTCGATGCCGATATCGATGGCGCCGACAGCGTGCGCAGTTCCGCGGCCCGCCTCCGCGTCGGCGTGCGCCGACCGGTGAGCAAGCGACTCTCCCTCGGGCTGAGCGCCAGCGCCGGCCTCCGCCACTACGACTTCCGCGGCGACTCCGGCCTGACCGCCGGCGGCGCAGCGCCGTGGGACACGGCCCAGACCTGGGGCCTCGGCGCCAACGCCCTCTACCGCGCCGATGAACAGCTTCTGCTCTTCGCCGGCCTCAACGGCTCTTCCCGCGGCGAGCCGGGCGCCGAGTTCGACCAGACCCTCACCGGCGGCATCTCACTCGGCTTCGCCTGGACCTTCTCCAAGGAACTCACGCTCGGGCTCGGGATGATCGCGCAGACGCGGCTCGAGGACGATCTCTTCGTGCTTCCCTTCCCCACGGTGCGGTGGACGCTGCCGGGAGATCCGCAGGGTCGCTGGCGGGTGCAGATGGGGGCGGTGGAAGGGGGGCCGCCGGCGGTCGCGGGCGCTGCGCTCTTTTACACCCCGTCGCCAGCGTTCTCCGCGTTCGGGGGCATCGGGGCCGCGGGGATCGGCGGCGACTTCCGGCTCGATGATGATGGGCCGGCGCCCGGCGGCGTCGCCCGCGAGCAGTCCTTCCCGCTGATCCTCGGCGTGGACTGGCGCCCGGCCACTACGGTGCAGGTGAGCGCATTTGCGGGCGTCAGCCTGGTCGGGGAGATCGAACTGCTCGACAGCGAGGGCCGGACCCTCGGCAAGCGCGATGTCGATCCCGCCCCCACGGCCGGCCTCGCCGTGACCTGGCGGTTCTGATCGAGCGGGCCCCCGCGCTTCAGCCCCGCCGCCCCGGCGCGTACCATTGCCGCCATGGGCGCCTTCTACACCCTCGACTTCGAGAAGCCGATCCGCGAGATCGAGCAGCGGATTGACGCCCTCGTCGCGATCCCCCCGGGCGCTCCCGGCGCCCCTGCCGCGCTCGGCGTCGCCGACCCCGAGGGCGGCCCCACGGGCGGCCCGAACGGCCCGGGCGCCGCCCCCGCCCCCGAACTGGATACAGAGCGCCAGCGCCTCATCGCCGAACGCGACCGCCTCCTCACCGAGCTGTATAAGAAGCTCAACCCGTGGGACACCGTCCGCGTCGCCCGCCACCCCGCCCGCCCGCAGGGCCG
>CAYMJK010000393.1:0-2699 GCA_964390535.1 uncultured Phycisphaeraceae bacterium
GCGCCACAGCGGGGTGAGCTACGCCCAGCTCGAGGCGGCTGGGGTTTTCCTGGTGGTTACGAAACTCGACCTGCGCTTCCGGCGCCCGGCGCGGTACGACGACGTGCTGGAAGTTCGGACGCGGTTCGTGGGCGGGAGCCGCGTGAAGCTGCGGCACGAGTATGAGATCGCGGTCATCGAACCGGGCGACGGGGCCGCGGGGCGGCTGACGGACAACGGCGGCGTGCTCGCGGCCGGCTCGACGGAGCTGGCGTGCGTGGGAACGGAGGGGCGGATCCGCGAGTTGCCCCCGTGGCTCATCGAAGGGCGCGCCGGTGGACCCGAAACGGCTTGAGGGCGTCATCCCGAAGCAGGCGGTGTGCGCACACTGCGAGTATCAGTTCGGTGGGGTGGCGATCGAGCGCGGGCGCATCCGCTGCCCCGAGTGCGGCAGGGACACGGACTTTCTGGCGGCGCTGCGGGCGACGGGGGAGATCGGCGAGGCGCCGCCGGTATGGCGGGCCGCGCGTCGTCTGCTGAACCTCATCGCGGTCGGCGTCGTGATAGTGCTGATCGTGTGGTTGACGCGGGCGCGGTGAGCGGTCACGCGATCGGCTCAAGCGCGTCGCCGGGGCTCCGACGGGCGCGGCTACCCCAACTGCTCGATGGCCTGCTGGACATTGCGCACGGCGATGACCTCGAGCCCGCGCGGCGCCTCGCCATCGCGCACGGGTGGACAGATGACGGCGCTGCAGCCGAGCCGCTGCGCCTCGCGGAGGCGCGTTTCGATGCGCGGGACCGGGCGCACCTCGCCGCCGAGGCCGACCTCCCCCACCACCGCCGCGCGCGCAGGCAGGGCCCGCTTGTAGTGCGCGCCCGCGATCGCCAGGAGCAGGGCCAGGTCTGCCGCGGGCTCGGCGATCCGCAGGCCGCCGGCGCTCGAGGCGAAGATGTCGCGATCGGCCAGGCGCAGCCCTCCGTGCTGCTCGAGCACGGCGATGAGCATGGCAAGACGGCTGGAGTCGATGCCGCTGCACTTGCGCTTGGCAGCGCCGAGGAATCCGGTGGCGGTGAGGGCCTGAATCTCGGCGAGGGCGCAGCGGGAGCCGGTCATGATGGGGCTGGCAACCGTGCCGGGGCGCGGAGCATCCAACCCTTCGATCGCGGCGAGGCTGGCGCCCTCCGGGGCCTCGCGCAGCCCGGCGCCGGTCATCTCGAACAGCCCGACCTCGTCGGTGGCGCCGAAGCGGTTCTTGACCGCCCGGATGGTCCGGTGCGCGTGGTAGCGGTCGCCATCGAAGCTCAGCACCGTATCGACGAGATGCTCCAGCAGGCGCGGGCCGGCAAGCTGGCCATCCTTGGTGATGTGCCCGACGAGGATGATCGCAGCGCCGGAGAGCTTCGCCAGGTGCGTCAGCTCGGCGCAGCAGCGGCGCAACTGGCTGATCGAGCCCGGGGCGGCATCCAGATCCGCCTTGTAGACCATCTGGATCGAGTCGATGATGAGGGCGTCCGGGCGGGCCTTGCGGGCCTGCTCGAAGATGCGCGCGAGGTTGGTATCGGCGAGCACGAGGAGCGTCTCGGCGGTCACGGGCGAGGCACCGGCGCTGTCCGCCTTCAGCAGCCCGAGGCGCTCAGCCCGCTGGCGGATCTGCTCGGCCGACTCCTCGCTTGAGACATAGAGGGCCCGCGCCCCGGCGCGGGCGAGCGATCCGGCGGCCTGCAGCATGAGCGTGCTCTTGCCGATGCCCGGCGCCCCCCCCACCAGCGTCACCGATCCGGGGACGAGCCCCGGGCCGGACTCGCCGGCCCCGAGCACGCGGTCGAGTTCGGCGATGCCGGTCGCCCGGCGGGCCGGACCGCCGCCGCGCCCGATCTCCGCAAGCGGCGTCGCGGCGGTGGCGACGGCGACCGCGGCGGGGGCGCCGACAGCGAGCGGATCTGCGGTGGATTCGATCTGGGCGGGCGTCCATCCGGCGGCGAGGCCGCGCTGCGGGTCGGTCCGTGCGCCGCGGTCGATGATCTCCGACTCCAGGGCGTCCCAGGCGCCGCAGTCCGGGCATTTGCCCATCCACTTGCTGTGCGTCCCGCCGCACGCCCGGCAGATGTAGATCTCGCGGGTCTTTGCCACGGGGATGAGCATAGCAGAACCGCACGGGCCCGCCCGGGGTAGCATCCGGTCTTGGAGCGCCGCGATACCGACAACCCCACTCCTGCCGCAGCCACCGATCGCGGCGCGGGCGCCCCGCGAGGCGGCCGGAAGCGGAGACGGGGCGTTCGTCGGGCGCTGATCGCGCTCGGGCTGGCGCTGGCGGTTCTGGCGATCGCGACGTTGACGCCGCTGGCGGGGTTGTATCTCCGGCCGCTGGTTGCGCCGCATCTGCGGGGCATGCGGCTGGAGGGCGGCTCGATGCGGTTCACCCTCGGGGGCGACCTGATCATCTCGGGTGCCTCGATCGTAATCGAGCCGGGGGCGGAGTCGGACCTGCGGGGAGAGGCGACGCGGTTTCTGCGCATCGAGCGGATGCGCATCGGGTTGAGCCTGCTGGCGCCGATCAGCGGCGCCGACTTCATCTACGATGTCACCGTCTCGGACGCCGAGGTTCTGATCGCCAAGCCCGTCGACGGGTACGCGATCAACGTGCTGGAGATCTTCGATGACGCGGCCCCCGCGGGCCCGCTGCGTATTCCGGGGATCCAGGTCCGCAGGGCGACGCTGA
>CAYMJK010000394.1:0-7364 GCA_964390535.1 uncultured Phycisphaeraceae bacterium
GAGGCCGCCGAAGCGGCGTGGGTCGCGGAAGATGAGGCGGGCGGGGGTGGATGTGGGCTGGGGAGGGTCGGGAATCTGTCCGGCCGCGCCCCCCGGGGACGGGGGGGGTACCCAGGTCCAGGTGGCATGGGTGTGGGCGGGCAGGCGCGAGCGTGGGCCGACGACGAGGAGCTGGCCGGTCATGCCGAGATGGACGCCGATCGCGCGGCCGGACTTGGCGCGAATCAGCAGTCGCTTGCCGCGGCGGTCGAGGGCGGCGATGCGGTCGCCCTGGAGGAGGTCTGTGGGGCGGATGCGTGCTGGCGCCCGTGCGGCGGGGCGTGTGGCTCGCCCTCCTTCCGCCGCTGTGCGCTGGCGCGAGAAGCCGCCGGGGGGGTCGCCCGGGGCCACGGCGACATCGCGGCGGCGGAGCGTGGCCCGTGTGACATCCGCTCCCACGAGCCGCGGCGCCAGCGTGCAGCGGATGGTCTCGACTTCCGGGAGTTCGGGCACGCTTCATGGTAGTGGCGGGGGCGCTCGGCGCGGTGCTGCGCCGAGCGGCAGCGGCGGGCTTGCCCACTTCGACTTCCTGGCCTCCGATTCGTGGCGCGGCGCCTGCGCTGCGGAATTCAATCTCGCAAGCGATCGTGAGCCAGGGCGCCAATCTTCGCTCTACCCTCTGGGAAACTCGTTCCCTTCGAGGAGGAGGACAGATTCATGACAGCGGGAAGGCTCCGCCGGATTCACGCAGTCGTAGCGGCTGCCGCGGCATTGCTCGCGGCGCTGCCGATGGCCCGGGCGGCCGATTGCTGCCAGTGGGAGTTGCGGGTGCAGCGCACGGGCGTGGCGTCGGACAACTTCCTGGTGGAGCTGTATGCGCACATTCCTGAGAGCGGGCACGCCTTCTTCGATGGCGGGCTGGACATCAAGGCCGACGGTGTGATGTGGCGCTCCACCGAGATCTGCGGCGACGGGCTCGTGGGCGACGCCGGTGAGGTCGTCGGCAGCGAGGTGCGCGGCATCTACGTGGCTCATGACCGCGGCGGGGCCCCGCCGGATCGGTCGAACCCGATCCGGGTGTGGTGCGGCGAGTTCGAGGCGCGCTGCGAGGACCCGGCCACGCGCCAGATCTGGACCGAGGGCAGGCAGTTCAGCTACTACCTGAGCTATCCCGGACTGGATCTGGAAGCGTGCGAGCCGCGCGACTCACTGCGCGAGTTTCAATGCGGGCCGATCGTAATCGACGCTGGTCGGGTGCTCTCGCCCTTTCCGGGCACGGGGCACGTGGTCAAGGGCGAGGGTGTGGAGCTGTATCCCGAGTCCGCCGGCGCCCGCTTCGGCGCGCGGCTGGCGGACGAACTGCTGGACTGGCGCGGGGGCGGAGGGGGCGGCAGCGCCGCGTTCGATCTTGAACTGAGCCTGGCCGGGCTCGAGCCGGGCGCTGCGATCGACACCTCGTGGCTGACGCAACTGCGCCGCTGCGATGCGGAGCATGGCAGCCTGCTGGTCCGGATGAGCCTGGAAGGCGGTGATGTGGTGGCGTTGTGGCCGGACTTCTCGGAGGCGGGCATCGGGGTCGTGCTCACGGAACTGCATCTGAAGGGGAAGCTCGTCGGCGAGACAGAGATCAAGTCCGGCGGGGTGGTGGCGCTGCACGGCTTGTGCACGGAGCTGACGTGGAGCCTGGAACTCGACGATCGCGACCGGCCCACGCTCGCCCTGATGTGCGAGCAGCCGTTCATCCTGGTGGATCCCGGCGGCGGCCAGCACCAGATCGATCGGCTCGCGATGACCGGCATCGCCGAACCGGGCGGCCTGCTCGGCATGGATTACGTGGAGGTTGCCGCGTCAGAGGCGAGGAGGCTGGCGATTCTCCACGCCGGCGGCCGCGCCAGCGCGTGCTACGCCGACTGCGATGGCAGCGGCGCGCGGGACTTCTTTGACTTCCTGTGTTTTCAGAACGCGTTCAGCGCAGGCAACCGGTACGCCGACTGCAACGAGGATGGCGCGCTGGATTTCTTTGACTTCCTGTGCTTCCAGAACCAGTTCGCCGCGGCGTGTCCGTGATCGGCAGCGCCGGGCTTCATTGCTTCTCTTCGCCCCGCCGGCCTGGATCTCGCGCCCGTGCCGGCGCCTTGCGGGCGCGCAGGTCGCGGAAGAAGTCGCGGAGGAGCTTCGCGCTTGCTTCGGCCTGCACGCCGGCGGCGACCTGGGGGCGGTGGTTGAGGCGCGGGTCGGCGAGCAGGTTGTAGAGGCTGCCGGTGGCGCCGGCCTTCGGGTCCATGGCCCCGAAGATCACGCGGCCGACGCGGGCGCTGACGATCGCGCCGGCGCACATGCAGCAGGGCTCGAGCGTGACGACCAGCGTGCAGTGGTTCAGGCGCCAGTCGCCGGCCTGCGCGGCGGCCGCGCGGATGGCGAGCAGTTCGGCGTGGGCGCCGGGGTCGGCGTCGATCTCGCGCCGGTTGAATGCCTCGGCGAGGATGCGGCCGGTGGCGGTTTCGTAGACGATGGCGCCGACGGGTGTCTCGTCGATGGCCGCGGCGGCGGCGGCCAGCGCGAGGGCGCTGGTCATCATCTGTTCGTCGAGAGGCGTGACGGTGGCGGCGGGCTTGATGGGCCGGGCGGCCCGGGCGCGGGCGACGGCGAGCCAGAAGGCGCCGGGGCGGCGGTGCGGATTGGGCGCGAGCGGTGTCATGCCTGGGCGCGAGGCGCCAGTTCAGCGGGTTGGCGCCGTGGGGTCGGAAGCACCGACCGCTCGAAGCAGCGGTCGGTGGCACGGGTGAGGCGAGCCATTACTCCTCCTCTGGTCTTGGCCCGGCGACGCGCTCGGCGGGGAGGATGCGTCCGAGGACGATGCCGAGTTCGTACAGGCCGTAGAGCGGAATGCCGAGCACCATCATCGAGATCGGGTCGGCCGGAGTGAGCACCGCCGCAACGATGGCGCACCCGAAGACCGCGTGCTTGCGGTATCTGCCGAGCCGCGCGGGATCGATCACCCCCGCCCAGGTCAGCAGCAGCACCACGATCGGTGTCTGGAATGCGATGGCGAAGGCCAGCGCAAGGTGCAGGATCAGCCGCACATACTCGCTGATGCGGTACTGCTGCACGATGCCCGCCGCCTTCGCCAGTGGGATCGCCATGATCTCGAGCCGCCCGCCGCGCGGGATCGCGATGCGCAACTGGCGCAGGCTCGTGTTGATCCACATCGTGCCCGCCTGCGGCTGCTCGGGGTCGGTCGCCAGTTGCGGGGGCGCATCCGCCAGGACGATCCCCTCCGGCAGCGGCGCGATCACCACGTGCGGCTCGCCGACGCTCGTCCCGAAGCCGATGAAGAACGCCAGCACCACCGGCAGCATGATGAAGTAGAGAAACAGGCACGCGATGATGGTCATCAGCAGGCTCATCGGCGCCAGCAGATACGCGAAGCGCCGCTCGGAGCGATAGAGCCCCGGCGCCACGAACCGCCACAGTTGCCAGATGATCCACGGGCTCCCGAGCATGAGCGCCGAGACGATGGCGATGTACATGTAGCTGCCGAAGGTCTCCAGCACGCCGGTCGCCTGCAGTGACGAGGGCTGCCCGGCGGCGAGCAGGGCCCGCTGTACCGGCGCGATGAGGACCCCGAGCATCGACTTGGCCAGGAGCAGGCAGGGGATCAGGAGGAGGGCCAGCCCGCCGAGGGCGAGCAGCACCCGGGCCCGCAACTCCTCCAGGTGATCGCCCAGGGGCATGGAGGCGAACTGCTCGTGCGGGTCGCGCGGAGGGCGGGAGGCGCCGGGTTTTGCGCCGTCGGGCGGGGTGGGCACGCGTCAGAAGCTCCGTCGGGCGGCCGGGTTCGGCAGAACCGGGCCGGGGCCGGGGACGATAGGGGATATGGGGCCATCGGCCCGCCAGCGTGTCGTCAGCCGCGGCGTCCGCAGATCGCGACGGGCGATGCTGGCGGGCGCATCACCATGAACAGGGAGGGCCCGTGGAGCCGGATGTGAGCCGCCAGGGCGAAGGTCAGGTGCAGATCGCTGCCGCGATGCGCGGGGACTGCGAGGCCGTGCGCGCGGTCTGGGAGCGTCATCGCCGCTGGGTCGCCGCGATCCTGCTGGCCCACAAGCCGCGGGAGGTGGATCTGGACGATCTCCTCCAGGAGGTCGCCCTGACGTTCGTGAAGTCGGTGGGCGAACTGCGGGCCGGGGCGGCCCTGAAGCCCTGGCTGCGGACCGTGGCGATCAACGCCGCTCGCGCGGCCGGGCGCAAGGCCACCCGGCGGCGCCGTGATGGGGTCGAGGCCCTGCAGTCCGATCCGATGGGCGCCGCCCGGGGGTCGGAGGAGGAGACCGAGGTGAGCGAGGAGGCCCGTCGCCTCTTCGACCTCGCGATGGACCTTCCGGAGGGGTACCGCGAGCCGGTGCTTCTGCGGTGCGTGCGGGGGATGAGCTACCGGTCGATCTCCGAGCTGATGAGCCTGCCGGAGACGACCATCGAGACGCGGATCGCCCGCGGCAGGCGGATGCTGCGGGAGCGCGTCGAACTCGAGGAGCGCAAGCTCGCCGAGCGCAGGGAGCGGATGGGGGCGGATGGCCCGAGAGTGGCCCGAGGTGAGCATCATGTCTGAAGTAGATCGCGATATTCTGATCAGCCGGGTCGTCGACGACGAGGCCTCGTCGGAGGACTGGGCTCGGCTCAAGGCGCTTGCGGCGCAGGACTCGGCCATCTGGCGCGAGCTGTTCGAGGCCCAGCGCGGGCAGGCCGAGCTTGCGCGCGCAGTGGAGCGCGAGCTGGATGTCGCCGAGTTCATCCATGCGCCGGTCGAGGATCACCTGAGCGTCCAGTTGTCCTATCGCATCCGGCGCGGGCTCGCCTGGGCCGGGTGGGCGGCGGCCGCGGCGGTGGCGCTCGCGTGGATCGGTGTCGGGCCGCAGGGTACGACGCTCGGCCCCGCGCAGGGCCCGACGATGGCGAACCTGACGCCGACGCAACTGCTGGAGGGGTATCTGGAGAAGGGCCGTCAGCAGGGCGTTGTCCGGGGCGAGGCGCCGGCGAAGATGCTGCTCAGCGCCGAGCCGACGCCCGGCGGCGGGTATGAGGTCATTTACATCCGCCAGATCGTGGAGCGGGCTGTGGTGGCAGACCTGTACCAACTGCAGGAGGATGCGAACGGCACGCCCCGCCCTGCGCCGGTGCGCATGAACGCGCCCCGCCCGCCCAACGCGGCCGCCGACGCTTTGTAGTCGAATTGTGACGGAGGGGCCCGGCCCGGGCGTCTGTGTGGAGGAGCGCCCGTGGTGGGCGCTGCTCGGGGAGCGTTTCTGAGTCCTAGTGGAGCCCGCAATGAACAGTTTCACCATGCTCGCCACCGCCCTCGCGCCCGCCTCCGCCCTGGCCATCATGATGGCCGCCGGCTCGCCCTGCCCTCCCGGCAGTTGTGAGGCCGCAGGCGCCACGACCGTCAACGTCGCTCAGCCGGCGGACTCGCGCGATCTGCAGCCGGCGGCCGGCTGTGAGGCAGCCTGCGCCGGCGCCGGGGAGTTCAGCGGCACGCTCGCGTTGCGGCCGCAGATTGCCGGCACGCTCACGAGGCAGCCGCAGATCGCCGGCGAGTTCACGCTACGGCAGCCCCAGGGCGGCGAACTCACGCTGCGCCAGCCGCAGATCGCCGGCACGCTCACGCTGAGGCAGCCGCAGATTGCCGGCACGGCCACATTGACGCCGCAGATTGCTGGCACGCTCGCGCTGGCGCCGCGACTGACGACGGTCACGCTGTCCGGCCCCGAGGGGCAGCCCCAGGGGCAGAAGCAGACGCGGACATTCGTCAAGGTCGTGCAGCAGGATGACAGCGGCGCGTACGAACTGGTCATCGAGAACGGCGAGCCGCGCGCGACGGTCAACGGCAAGCAGGTCCCTGAGGATCGCGTCAAGGAGACCCGCGATGGCGTCTGGGTGATCCAGAGCAAGGATGGCAAGGCGCTGGCGACGTTCCACATCGGCCGTGCGCCATCCGGCGGCATCGTCGCCGGAAATCTGGCCGAGAACTTTCAGAACCTGGAGCATTTCGCGCTGGCGCAGAACTGGGCCGAGCAGTTGCCGCAGATGGCGTCGCAGTTTCAGTACGACCCGAGCATGCTGAACGTGTACACGCAGGGCGAGCAGCCGAAGACGATGCTCGGCGTCGTGATGGGCGCTGCGCCGAAGGACGCCCTCGAGAACGCGGATGTCGAGGATGGCGAGGGGATCGTACTGGAGCGCGTGATCGACGGCCTTCCCGCGGCCGAGGCGGGGCTGCAGAAGGGTGACATCATCGTCGTGATCGAGGGCGCCTCGGAGGTCACGCCCGAAGGCCTCCGCGCCCTGCTGCGTCAGAAGAAGCCCGGCGACACGATCGAGGCGCAGGCGCTGCGCGATGGGAAGCGCGTGAAGGCGACGATCGTGCTGGCCGGGTATGACGCGGAGAAGCTCGGCCTGAGCGCCACCCTGACGCAGCTCCCGCGAGCGCCCGGCATGGTCAGTGGTCTGAGCGCCGAGGCCCGCTCACAGATGGAGCAGGCGATGAAGGCCCTCGAGAAGGCCGAGCGCGAGGCCTCGGGTTCGGCCCGTGAGGCGCACGAGCAGGCCCGCCGGGCGATCGAGGAGTTCGTCGGGGCGCTGGAGCAGATGGAGAAGGAGGGCCTGAGCACCGGCGACGCGATGCGCGGCGAACTCGGCCAGTGGTTCGGCCAGTTCAAGGACGACCAGATGGTCTGGGGCGACAAGCCGGGCATGGTCTTCACCCTGCCGCAGTACCGGCTGCGGCTGGAAGGGCCGGGCGACAACTTCGCGCAGGACCTGAATCAGAACCAGAACCGGGCCGGTGACCAGAACGTAGAAAATGGATCGGAGCGCGAAACGAGCCGGAGCCGAATCCGACAGACCGATGTCGAAGCCCGCCTGGAGGCGCTGTCCGACAGGCTGGAGCGGATCGAGAAGCTGCTGGAGAAGATCGCCGACGACGGCGCATGAACATACGGTGACCGTCGCCGGGCGCCACCCCCCCACCGGAGCCCGGCGGCGGCGCCACCCTGAACCTCCCCGCCGCTGGGGCGCCTCGCAGCGCCTCGGCGGCTTTTCTTTCGCGGCGTCAGCCCTGGCCATGCGCGGCCCGCATCAAGGGCCGGCCCCGCGGCGACGAGGAGCGAACATGGGAAGCTCCGCGCCCATCGCCGTGCGCCGGGGGCCGTACAATCGTGCGATCAAAGGCCCCATGGACGGAGCACCCCGAACGGAGGCGAAACCCGAATGAGCACTGACCCCGCCCGCGGCGAGACCACCCCTCCGGCCAGCCCGGGCGCCGGCGATCCGGCCGGCGCCATCGCGCGCACCCGCAAGGCCTATGACGCGCTGCGCGGCGAGATCGG
>CAYMJK010000395.1:0-10063 GCA_964390535.1 uncultured Phycisphaeraceae bacterium
GCGCGGCCCGGACCCGCGCATCCTCGGCGCGACTGGCCCGCTCCACCCGCCGATCACCGGCCCCGGACAGCCGCAGCAGCGCCGAGCCGGCGATCCGCCCATCCGGGTCGAACGCGAAGTCTTCCAGATCCTCCGCGCTGCCGACGCGCATTGCCGTCCAGCGCACCCGCGGGCTCGGGTCGGTCAGCGCCCGCTCGGCCAGCGGCCGGCGTTCCTCCGGCTTGAGTCGCACATGCGCCATCCAGTGACACAGTCCGATCCGCGCCGGCTCGCTCAAACCGCGCGCCACCGGCGCCGGAGGAAGCGGCCCGTCGCCCGTGCCCGGCTTCGGCCGGATCATGCCCAGTCGCTCGCGCCGGCACGGGCGCAGCGTCAGCGGCCACGCCTCCAGCGCCGCCTCGTGCTCCTCACGATCGCGGGCCCGGTTCAGGCGGTCCATCGCCGCGGTCGCCATGGCGTCATTGGCCAGCCATTCCAGGGCCCGGCGGCGCGCCAGCGGGTGATTCGCCTTGCGCAGCGCCGAGCGCATGGCGGCGTGCCCGTCATCAGGCTCGCCGGTCGCCCACGCCGCCAGCGGCCCTCCCGCGCCGCGGCGCGCTGCCGCCAGACGCGGCCCGTCGAGCAGGAAGACCGCAGCGAGCAGGGCCCCGTGGCGCCGGTGCTCGCCGAACGCGCGCGCAGCCCGGGCCACCACCCGCTCGATCGCATCGCGATCCGTCGGATCCTCAAGCGCCCGCGCTGCGCTGCGCACCAGGGCCCGCTCCGCCTCGCGCGAGACGACCGGGTCCGCGTCCGCCAGCAGCGGCAGGCAGGCCTCCAGCGCCTCCGGGCGCGACAGCCGGCCGGCCGCCAGCGCTGCCGAGGCCCGCACACCGGGGTCCGGATCGCTCGCCGCAATCCGTGCCGCCGCCTCCCACGATCCGGCCAGGATCACGGCCCGCTCCCGCGCCTCCCGCGGCAGCCACGCCCAGCGCCGGACCAGTTCGGCCCGGGCCTGCCCACGCGGATCGCGCCCGCTGCCGCTCAGGAGCCGATCAGCCAGCCCCCGCCAGCCGGCGACCGGCGCGGCGCCTGCGCGATCGACCAGGAAATTCGCCAGCGCCTCCCGCTCGTCCTCGCTCGCCGCGGCGAGCGTCGCCGACGCGGCCACGACCCCGAGCAGCCGGGGTAGCCGTGAAACAGGGCAATCTGGAGCGGGCTGGTTCTTCACGTTCACGATGGCCCCGCCGCAAGCGAGGCCGCGGGGCGAGGCCTTGGCCGAATTTCTTCTTGAATCGGCTGAGAACCACTGGATCCGGTAACCCTCAGCGGTTATCTTGGGCCTCATGGGGCCCTTTACCCAGAGGGCCCGGGGTCGCGCGGGGAGTGGACCGGCGTTGGGGCCTGCCTTCCGCCCGATAACAGATTTTGGCCTTGCCCGGGGGCGGCGGCCGATGTCTGGCGATCTGCACGAGGAGGCAGTGGGATGCTGAACATCACAGACCAGAACCCCGGCCTGCTGCTGGCGCATCAGGTGATCGTGTACGACCGGGCCTTGCCGGCCGGAGTGTGGTCGCCTGCGGCCCGGCGGGGGATCGAGCGCGAGGAGTATGCGTGCGAGCTCTGGCTGATGGCCGGGGCGCACGCCGCCCAGTTCGCCTCTGGCGAGACACGGATCTCGGAGCTCGTGACCGACGAGGAGGCGGGGCTGCCTTCGGCGGGGGTCTTGAGCGCCTTTTTGTGCGCCGGCGAGCGTGAGTACGACCACCGCTCCGGGGATTCCCCCGTGGGGTACATGACGACGGTGCAGAGCGAGAGCCTGCCGGACAACCTCTATTCGGTCACGCTGGCGGAGATGCGATGCTCGGCCGCCAAGACCGGCGCCCTGCTCCACGAGTGGCGGACGGGGGCGGGGGAGTGCCTGTCGATGCTGGATGTCGAGTGCCTGGCCCGGGAGGTCCGGATCGAGGCCTTTCATCTGCTGGCCGCCGGCGGGCTGGTGATCCGGACGCAGTCGATCTTCGAGATCGACTGAGGGGGGATGGGAAGCGGCCCGGGGGGCGGCGCGGCGCCGGCGGCCGGCTCGTTGACTCATCCTCCCGCGATTGCTACGGTTGTGACCCGCCGCTTGCGCCCGGCGACACCCTTTGAGCTGCCGGGACGACTCTCCGGCGGAGGCCCATCCAATGCTTCCAACCCATCGCCAGAGCTACGGACGGACCCGCCGTCGGCGCTCCCACGACGCCCTCAAGGCCACGACGGTCACGATCTGCCCGCTGAGCGGGATGCCGAAGCAGCACCACCGGGTCTGCAAGGAGTCGGGGTACGTGCGCGCCGGTCTGCAGATCCGCGTACCCAAGCTGGGGATCGGTGTCGAGAAGGGGTGATCGATGCGCCTGGCGATCGACGTCATGGGCGGCGATCACGCGCCCGACGCCATCCTTGCCGGCTGCATCGAGGCTCTGCCCTGTCTTGGACCAGATGAACATCTGATCCTCGTCGGCGACGAGGGAATCATCCGCGACACGCTTCGGGAGCGGTCGGTCCGCGACGACCGGCTGCAGGTGGTGCACGCGCCGCAGGTGATCGCGATGGACGAGGCGCCGACGCGGGCCGTCCGCGCCAAGCCCGACTCGTCGATCGTCGAACTCGCCCGGCTCGGCTCGGCCCGCGGCGGCGGGGTGGCCGACGGGGTGCTCAGCGCGGGGAACACCGGCGCCTGCGTCTCGGCGGCGATCATGCACATGAAGCGGCTGCCGCAGGTGCACCGGCCGGGCATCGCGGTGACGATCCCCGCCTTCCACGGGCCGGTGGTGCTGTGCGACGCGGGGGCGAACCCTGAGCCGCGGGCGACGCACCTGTGGCAGTACGGGGTGATGGCCGAGACCTACGCCCGGCGGGTGCTGGGGATCGCCAGCCCGCGGGTGGCCCAGATGAACATCGGGGCGGAGGAGGCCAAGGGGACCGGGGTGATCAAGCAGACGCGGGATCTGCTGCAGGCGACGCCGGACCTGAACTACATCGGTTACATCGAGGGGCGTGATTTCTTCGATGGAGCGGCGGATGTCGTGGTCACCGACGGCTTCGTGGGCAACACCATCCTGAAGATGGCCGAGGGCCTGGCCCGGAGCCTGTTCAAGGCGATCGCGCAGGAAATCTTCCTCATCGATCCCGACCTGGCCGTGCGCTTCGAGCCGGTGGTGAAGCAGATCTACGCGAAGAACGATTATCACGAGCATGGCGGGGCGCCGCTGCTGGGCGTGAACGGCGCTTTCTTCATCGCGCACGGCTCCAGTCAGCCGCGGACGATCCGAGCCGCGATCCGCAACGCCATGCAGTATCTCACGGCGAACGTGAACGAGGAGATCGTGCGCCGGCTGGAAGCGGTCTCGCATATCGAGGGACGCGCCCCGCAGACGCCCGAGGGGGAGCCGGCATGAGTGGGCTGCTCGCCGGGGGCATCGAGATGATCGGCGCCGGCGCCGCGGTGCCCGAGCGCCGGCTGACCAACGCCGATCTCGAGAAGCTGATGGACACCTCCGACGAGTGGATCGTCCAGCGCACCGGGATCCGCGAACGCCGCGTCCGCGACAAGGCCGGCCTGATCACCACCACCAGCCTCGCGATCGAGGCGGTCACCGAGGCGCTGCAGGAGGCCGCGCTGGAGCCATCGGAACTGGATCTCGTCGTGGTCGCGACCATGACGCCGGACATGCCGACACCGGGCGTTTCCAGCGTGCTGGCGGATCGGATCGGCGCCGGGCAGATCGGCGCGATCGATGTCAACGGCGCCTGCTCGGGCTTCATCTTCGCGCTGAACACGGCCACCTCGCTCATGCACACCGGCGGCTACCGCACGGTCGCGGTCATCGGCGCCGACTGCATCACGCGCCACGTGGATTACTCGACGCTCGGCCGCGGCACGGCGATCCTCTTCGGTGACGCCGCGGCGGCGGTGATCCTGCGCGGAGGGGGCGACCCGGGCAAGGGCCTGATCGCGATGACCATGCGCACCGATGGCGGCGGCTCGCGCCACCTCTTCGTGCCCATGACGATGCGCGACTTCCCCGAGGGGCACGAGCCCGACGAGCGCAAGCTGAGCGTCGTGCAGATGAACGGACCGGCCGTCTTCAAATTCGCCGTCAAGACGTTCGGGGACCTGATCGACGAGACGCTGCAGAAGGCCTCGCTGCGCCCCGACGATGTCGACCACTACATCTGCCACCAGTCGAACAAGCGCATCCTCGATTCGGCCCGCGACCGCTTCGGGCTCGACGAGCACCGGCTGCTCATCAACATCGACCGCTACGGCAACACCGTCGCCGCCAGCGTCCCCCTGGCCCTGCACGAGCTGCGCCGGGCGGGGCGGATCCGCGAAGGGCAGCGGGTGATGTTCCTGGCGTTCGGGGCGGGGCTGACGTGGGGCTCGAGTTTGTGGCAGGTGTGAGCGAGGCGCTTTCCTCGCCCCGGAGGGGCGACGGCATGTAGCGACGGGTGGAGCGAGCCGCGCATGCGGCGAGCGCAACCCGTCGTCAGCAGGTCATCCCGTCCGCCCCGCAGGGGCGGAGGAATCCGGCGGCCGCGTCGATGGCCACTCAATCAAACACATACCGCTCGTCGAACTCGATTCCGTGCGCGAGCAGCAGCCTCCGCAACTCGGACTGGAAGTCTTCCTTGCGATGATGCTCCGGCTGGTTGGCGATGTACCGCTTCACCAGGTCCTCCTGTGATTTGCTTACGGAAAACACGCTGTAGCCGTCCTGCCATCGGAAGGCGCGCAGGTTCGGGAACTCCTGGTGGACCCAGCGCGACGAGCGCGACTTGACCTGGCGCATCAGGCTTGAGACGTCGCCGTCGGGCCGCCATCGCAGATAGATATGCACATGGTCCAGCATGCCGCCGATGATGTACGGCATGCCTTTCTCGGCACGCACGATGCCGCCCATGTAGGAGTGGAGCGGACTCTCGACCTCCTCGGTGATCCACGACTCTCGATGCTTCGTCGAGAAGACGATGTGCAGCAGGAGTTGGGAGTATGTTCCGGGCATGGTCGTTCTCCTCGGTGGTTCCTCCGCCCCTACCGGGGCGGGCGAGTCTACCACGACTCCCCCTACGGGTTGCGCTTCGCCGCTTGCGCGGCTCCGCTCCACCCGTAGCTACAGGCCTCGGCCCCTCCGGGGCCGGCGCCATGGAGCGCTGGTTACCACCGTGACCGCGAAGCGAGTCGCTCTCGCTTCCACTCCCCCGGCGCTCCTGACCCCAACCCCCGACCCCTGGCCGCTGCCCCCTGCCACTTGACGCCTGACCCTTCCCCCGCCTTCCCCTACAATCCCCGCATGATCGAGCCTGTCATCGTGCTGTGTCCGGGCCAGGGGGCCCAGTTCGTCGGCATGGGGCGCGCGTGGGCCGAGCGGTCGCCGGAGGCGGCCGCCGTCTTCGCCGCGGCGGATGAACTGCTGGCGGCCGACCCGGACGCCACCATCCCGAGCCTCTGCGCCCTCTGCTTCCAGGGCCCCGAGGCCGACCTCAACCGCACCGACATCAGCCAGCCGGCCATCTACACCGCGTCGGTCGCCTGCTGGCGCGGCCTGCTCGCCACCGATGGGGTCAGCGAGAACGACATCCGGCTCGCCGCGACGGCCGGGCTCAGCCTCGGGGAATACACGGCTCTCTATATCGCCGGCGCCCTCAGCTTCGAGGAGGGGCTGCGGCTGGTCGCGCTCCGCGGCAGGGCGATGCAGGAGGCGGCCGAATCCGGCCCGCCGAGCGGGATGGTGGCCATCATCGGGGCCGACGATGACGCCGCCATGGCCCTCTGCGACGAGGCCCGGGGAGAGGACATTCTCGTCGGGGCCAACTTCAACGCCCCGGGGCAGGTGGTGCTCAGCGGCTCGCTGGGCGCCTGCGACCGGGCGGTGGCCCTTGCTGGCGAACGGGGGCTGCGGGCGGCGAAACTGCCGGTGGCCGGGGCGTTCCACAGCCCGATCATGAAGCCCGCGGCCGACCGGCTCGCGGCGGCCTTGGCGAAAGCGAAGATCCGCGAGCCCCGCTGCCCGGTATACAGCAACGTGACCGCCGAGCCCCACCGCTTGCCCCAGCAGATCAAGGCCCGGCTGGTGGACCAGCTCACGGCGCCGGTACGATGGGCGGACGAGTGCCGGAACATGGCCGCTACCAAGGGCGGATCTGGGGCCGGAACTGGGGCCGGATCTGCCGGCTCCTGGGTGGAACTCGCCCCCGGGAAGACGCTTGCCGGCCTGATGCGCCGGATCGACCGCGCTGTGAAGGTGGAGAATCATGATGAACCGCAGGCCTGACGCCCCCACGACCACCACGACCGCCGCTTCCCTCGTCATCCGGGCGCTCGTGCTCGGGGCGGCAGGGGCCACGGCCCTGGCGCTGCCGCTGACGTTGTCCGGGTGCAAGGAGGAGCCGCCGCCGCCGCCACCCCCGCCGCCGCCGCCACCCCCACCTCCTCCGCCGCCGGAGTACGTGGACACGCAGGCGCTGCTGCAGGAGATGCAGGCCGACCCGCGGGTCGCCTTCCCCGAGGAAGCCGCGCCCCTGGAGGATTACCAGAGCCTGGCGGAGGCGACGGTGCAGCTGGCGAACGCCATTGCCAGCGGGGACGATGCCGCGCTGGCGTCGCTGCTGACGCCCTCGGCGCAGGCGACCCTGGACCAGCTCACGCTGACGGGGGAGTGGTATGACTCGACGGGAGCGATCGAGCAGGTGCGGGTGATCTTCGTTTCGGGCGAGCAGGCGCCGCCGATGGCCAGCGCGTATGTGGCGCCACAGACCCAGTTCGAGATGCCGATGCCCGGCCCGACGCCGCAGGAGCTGGAGGCGCGGTTGACCGAGGCCCTCCAGGACATGCCGCCGGAGCTGATGGCGGCGATGCAGGAGATCGCCGCCGTTTCGATGCAGTACGCCGACGACCCGCAGCGCATGCAGACCGAGATGTCCGCGGGGATGGTCGCTGTGCTCGAGGATGATGCGGCGCTGGCGAACGACCTCAAGAACGCGCTGGGACTGAGCGGCTCTCCGAGCCCCAAGCGCATCGTGGAAAAGTATCTGGAGTCGAGCCAGGCGCCGGACGCCATGGCAAACTTCAACCCGGAGATGTTCGATGCGCTCGGGCGGCTGTTCACGAAGCTGGAGTCGTCGCCGGAGGCGACTGATGGCGTGCAGGAACTCGCACGCGGCTTCCAGAAGATGGTGAGCGCGTTTGAGTCGATGATGCCCCAGGTCAACCCGGGGCCAGGGCAGGCCGCAAGCGCGCCGGCGGCGCCTTCCGTCAGCGGCGGCCCCGGCGGCTCGGTCGTCCTTGCGATTCAGGAGCCCGGCGGCGCCTACCTGATGGGCTGGGGCGCGATCGAGGTCGGGGACGGCTCGTGGGTCTTCACCGGCGCTCCGACGGCGGGGCAGATGCGCCCGCGGGCGTCGATGTGGGATGGCGTCGGCTCTGACGCGTTCAGCCTCGGGCTGGCCGGCATGGGCTCCTTCGGCGATGGGACCGACGAGTTCGGCTCCCCCGACTACATGCCGCCGCCGGAGGAAGAGGAGGAGGAGGACGGTCCGACGATCAAGCGCACGCCCCGCGGGCCGGTGACGATCCCCGGCAGCGGGTGATTCGTGCCACTGACCTGCTTAGGTCAGTGGTTCGGCGCCTGAGGTGTCGAGGCTCATGGATGCCACGCTGCGTGAGAGCATGGCGAGATAGGTCGACCATTGCACGATCGCACTGACCTCAAAGCAGGTCAGTGGCACGGAGGACACGTGGCAGAGACACGCATCGCCATTGTCACGGGGGCCAGCCGCGGCATCGGCCGGGCCATCGCCGAGCGTCTTGCGGCCGACGGGCGGCACGTTGCGCTCATGAGCCGGTCGGAGGCGCCGCTGAACGATCTGAAGTCGTCGATCGAGGCGGCCGGTGGCGCCGCCAGCGTCTACGCCGTGGATGTCGGCGACGGCCCGGCCCTCGCCGCGGCGGTCGAGCGGGTCGCGGCCGACCATGGCCGGCTGGACATCGTCGTGAACAACGCCGGCATCACGCGGGACAACCTGCTCATGCGGATGAGCGACGAGGAGTTCGACGAGGTCATCCGCGTGAACCTGCGCTCCGCGTTCGTCGCCTGCCGGGCGGCAGCGCGGCCGATGATGAAGGGTCGCTTCGGGCGGATCGTGAACATCAGCAGCACCTCCGGCGTGGTCGGCAACAGCGGGCAGGCGAACTACGCCGCGGCGAAGGCCGGGCTCATCGGCCTGACCAAGACGCTGGCCCGCGAACTCGGCGGCAAGGGCGTGACGGCGAACGTCATCGCCCCCGGCTTCATCGAGACGGACATGACCGCGGGCCTGCCGGCCGAGATCAAGGAGGGCGTGCAGAAGCTCGTGAGCGTGCGCCGGCTCGGGGCGCCGCAGGATGTTGCCGCGGCGGTGGCGTTTGTGAGCAGCGATGATGCGGGGTACGTGACGGGGCAGACGATCTGCGTGGATGGCGGGATGACGATGGTGTAAGTGTGCGCGCTGAAACGCCGACGCCACAGGACGGAGGGTCAGCAATGGAAGACGCCTGGCCCTTCTCCGATGATCCCGATCTCGCCGTGATCACGCTCTGGCGGATCATCAAGGGCGCCGCCGAGATCCGGCTGGTCTCCCGCGGCGACGTCGATGATGGCATGTGGCAGTTCCTCGACGGGGAGGAGGCGACCACCGAGGACGCGGCGGTGGTCGCCCTGCAGGAGATGGTGGACCACGACCCCTCGCTGCGCGAACTGGGCGATCTGCCGCCGGGCTGGATCGCGTGGCGCGAGGATGCCGCCAGCGCGTGGCAGCGCCAGCCGCAGGCGGAGTGAATCAGCCGGCGCCCTTGGAAGGCGGCGAGGATCGCCCTAACCTACCGCCCGCATCCGATTCCGGCCGCCCGTTGGCCCGGCGGGGAGGCGGCAGGATTGCTCATCGCGTGACGACTCGCGCAACGACTGGCGCCGCTTCAGCCATCCCGCAGGCTCGCACGGGCAGCGCGCCGCTGCGCCGGCGCGGCCAGCGCAGGACGGGCCATGGCCTCGGCGGCGCCTCCATCCGCTACCGCGTCGGGCTTGCGGCGGCGATCACGGTCTTCATCGCCTGCGGGCTGATGACGGCGATCGGCTATCTCGTCGAGCGGGAGACCATCATCAGCGGGATCGACAGCCGGCTGCACGCGGCCGCCGCGGCGGCGCCGCACATGCTCCCGGAGGGGTACCACGACCGCATCTTCGCGGGCGAAACGATCCCCCCGGAGGAGTACCGGCAGGTGGTCGAGATGCTGAACGCGTTCGTGGACGAATCGCGGCTGCCGTTCGTCTACACCTACATCGTGCGCGATGGCGAGGTGTACCTGACCAGCGCAAATCAGCGGCCGGAGCAGCGCGCCACCGGCCGCATCTATCCGCTGCTCATGCGCGAGCCCAATCCGCCGCCGGGGGTGCGCGAGGCGGCGGCGGACGGGCGCGTGCGCTTCACGCAGTACAGCACGCGGACCGGTTCGTTCCGCTCGATCTTCCTGCCCGTGGGGCCGCCGGGGGAGCGGTACGTGGTCGGAGCGGATGTCACGCTGGATTTCATGCGGGCGTCGCTGGCGGAGCGGCTGGTGCAGGCGTCGCTGGTGGCGGTGATCGTGTCGGTGGCGGTCGGCGCGGCGGGAGCGTGGCTGGCGGGGCGCATCACGCGCCCGGTGGCGCAGCTCGCGCGGGCAATCGACACGCTCGGCGCCAGCGGCGCCGACGGGCGCCCGGACCGCTTTGCGCGCGATCCGGATGGAACGTTGGAGCAGATCGCCGCCCGGCGGGCTGACGAGAGCGGGCGGCTGGCGACCTCGATGCTCGCAATGCAGGAGCGCCTCGGCCGCTCGCTGCGCGAACTCGACGAGATCACCCGCGCCCAGCAGCGGCTGGCGACGCAGCTCGAGATCGCCCGGCGGATCCAGCAGGGGCTGCTGCCCAGCGAGCCGCCGCGCCTCGATCGGCTCGAGGTGCTCGGGTGGAGCCAGCCGGCGGACCGCGTGGGCGGCGACTTCTACGACTGGATCCTCGAGCCGCGC
>CAYMJK010000396.1:0-5890 GCA_964390535.1 uncultured Phycisphaeraceae bacterium
GACACGATCACCCGCGCCCCGCCCTCGGCCAGCGCCCGGATCGCCCCCGGGTTCAGTCCATACCCCTCCTCGACGCGATGCGGCACGTAGGTCGTGATCCGCGCGCCCGGCGCAACCGCCATGAGAATGTGGTGCAGGATCGCGGTGGCCGTCACGCCGTCAACGTCATAGTCGCCGTAGATGACGATCGGCTCGCCGGCCCGGGCAGCCTCGTGCAGCCGCCCGGCCGCCCGGTCCAGATCCGGGATCAGCGACGGGTCCAGCAGGCCTCGCAGCGACGGGTTCAGAAAATCGGCGAGGGCCTCCGGCGCCAGCAGGCCCCGAGCCGCCAGCACCCGGGCCACCACCGGCTCGACCCCGAGCCCGGCCGAAACCTCCATGGGCCCCGCCCCCCCGGCGAGCTGCCAGCGGCGGCAGACCCCCCGCAGGTCCTCGGCGCCCACCCCCGCGCCCACGCCATCGAGGGCCACGGCGCCCCCGGCGCTGCCCCCATCGCCCCCCGCCTCAGCCAGCTCTGCCATCACCCCTCCCGTCCCTGGGAAGCTCCGCCATCAGTCGGCGCCGTCACTCGGCGTTAGACTAGCCGGTGGGGCGGCTGCCGGAGGATGAAGAATCGCGACAGGCCGCGGCGCCTGTCGGGAAGGGGCGATGGTCAAGCTCACGAAGATCTACACCCGCACGGGCGACGCCGGCCAGACCGGGCTCGGGACCGGCGCGCGCATCTCCAAGGCCAGCCTGCGGGTCGAGGCGTACGGGGCGACCGACGAGGCCAACGCCGCCATCGGCATGGCGGTCCTCGGCTGCCAGGCCGCTGATGCGGGATCGCCGGCGGCAGGGCTGCTCGATCTCCTTCGATCGCTTCAGCACGATCTCTTCGACGCCGGCGCCGACCTCTGCTTCCCCATCAAGCCTGGCGAGGAACCCGGGGCCATGCTCCGCATCACGCCGGAGCAGACCGAACGCCTCGAGGATCTCATCGATGAGCAGAACGCCGGCCTCGGCGCCCTCACGAGCTTCACCCTCCCCGGCGGGACCGAGGCCGGCGCCCGCCTGCACGTCGCCCGGACGACAGTGCGCCGAGCCGAGCGGATCGCCGTAGCGTTGATGGAGGCCGAGCCCGAGGCGACGAGCCAGGAGGTCGTGCGCTACCTCAATCGGCTGAGCGATCTGCTCTTCGTCCTGTCGCGGGTCGCCAACGACCGCGGCAAGGCGGATGTGCTCTGGAAGCCCGGCGCGACGCGGGAGGCGCCGCCATGACGACGCACTGGCAGAGCAGCGCCTTCACCATGGAGTTCGGCCAGGAGTTCGAGGCCGAGCGGGAGCGCTGGCTGCGCCGGCGATTCCTGTGGTACACGGGCGTGGTGGGGGGGCTGGGGCTCATCGGGCTGCTCTGGGCCGTGCTCGTGCGCCTGGGCGGGGGGTCGCCCGGCGCGGGAGGCGCCTCCGGCGTCTTCTGGATTGCGCTGGCCGGCAGCTTTACCGGGACGGCTCTGTACGTCGGCGCGTTCTTCTACGCCCGGGTTCATGCGCTCGACCGCGCGGCCCTCATGCGCATCGTCACCGGGCTGATCATCGCCTACGGCGCCCTCGCCCTGGTGCCGAACGCAGCGGCCCGGCTGATCCTCCCCGAGGCGGAGGGCCCGTGGGTGGGCGCGCAGTGGGCCATGAGCATCTTCGCGGCACACCTGCTCGCCTGCCTGTTTCTGCCCATGACGCCGCGCGAGTCGCTGCGCCCGGTGATCCCGCTGCTGGCGGTCTACGCGCTGCTCACGCTCGTCGGCGCAGGCGAATGGACCGTGAAGCTGGCGGCCATCCTCGCCCTGCCGCTCATCGCGGCGCCCGGCGCCCTCATCTGCTGGTACCGCCACGGCAAGTTCCGCGAGAAGTTCACCACGCGCATGCTCAAGAGCCGCTTCGGCGCCCTGCGCCAGGAATTGAGCAACGCCCGCATGATCCACGAGGCCCTCTTCCCCAAGCCGACGGCAAAGGGCGGTGTGAGCTTCGAATACATCTACGAGCCGATGCGCGACATCGGCGGCGACTTCCTCTACGCCAGCTTCGGCCGCACGGGCGATGGCGGCGCCACCCCGCTCAACCTCGTCGTGCTCGATGTCACCGGCCACGGCATCGCCGCCGCCCTCACCGTCAACCGCCTGCACGGTGAACTGGAGCGCATCTACGCCGAGCGACCCGACACCGCCCCCGGCGAGGCCCTCGGCCTGCTCAACCGCTACGTTCACCTCACGCTGGCAGCCCACTCGATCTACGCCACGGCGCTCTGCGTGCGCATCGATCCCGCCCGCGCGGTGCTCGAGTACGCCTCCGGCGGGCACCCGCCCGCCTTCCTGCGCGCAGTCGATGGCACGCTGCACGAGCTGGAGTCCACTGCCCTCGTGCTCGGCGCCGCCCCGGCCGAATCCTTCGAGACCGACAGCCACGAGCGCCCCTTCGGCCCCGGCGATTCCCTCATCGCCTACACCGATGGCGCCATCGAGGCCCCCGCCCGCGATGGCAGCATGCTCCGCATCGAGGGCATGCGCCGCCTCATCGCCGGCGCTGCGCCCCGCCAGGGCGCCTGGCCTCAGCACATACTCGACGCCGTCAAACGCCACCGCTACGGCCCCGCCGCCGACGACACACTCATCATCGAGGTCGCCTGCGCTGTCGGCGGGCGCTCGCGTCACAACGGAGGTTCCGTCGTCGCGGCAGACGAGGCGAGATCCCGCGCCGGCGCCCCCGCCGCAGTCAGCTCTTGACGCCCTTCACCCGATCGGGATCGGTGTACTTGCTCAGCGCCGCCTCCAGATCCACCCCCGCGATGTTCGCCAGTGTCGTCACCCACGCGATGACATCTGCGAACTCCTCCTCCAGATTCCGCCGCTCCTCCGCCGTCGGGCTCTGGCCCGGGGCGCACGTCTGCAGGGCCGTCGCCAGCTCCCCGACCTCCTCGATCAGCCACATGAAGGTCCCGGGGACGCCCCGGGCGGCATCCGTACTGTGATATCGGTCGCGGATGAGGTCCTGAAACGACCGTACGGTGAGTGGTTCGGGCATGAGGCAACATAGGGGCCCCAAAAGTTAGGATATACTATACTTCAGATGCCTCCCCTCCCCGCAATCCGGCCACTCGTCGCGCTGGCGGCGCTGCTGGGCGCCCTCGGGCTCGCGCCGCTCGGCGGCTGCGCGCTCGACCGGCATCAGGAGCGCCTCGCCGCGCTGCGGGCCGGTGGCGCCTGGGGTCCGGCCGCCGATCTCCTCGACAAGCCCGAAGTGCGCAATGACTACGGCGTGCGCAGCCGCACGCTCTGGCTGCTGGAGCGCGGCGCCGTCGCCGTGGCCCTCGATGATCGCGAGACCGCCGTCGAGATGCTCAATCGGGCCGAGCTGCGGATCGCCGATCAGCGCCGCACGGCCCTCACCGACATCGCCCAGTGGACCATCAACGACCGCACCGCTCCCTACCAGGCGGCGCCGCACGAGGACATGTACGTCAACGTCCTCAAGATGCTCGCCCACCTGGAAGCGGGCGTGATCCACAACGGGGCCTCCGTCGAGGCGCGCAGGTACATCGAGAAGACCGATCAACTGCGCATCTGGAGCGACTCCTTCGCGCGCGCAGGGCGAGAGAGCCTTCCCGCCGAGGACGGTGTGCGGGCTGTGCTGCGCGACCAGGCGCCGGCCGAGTTCGTCGAATCGCCGCTGGGTACATTCCTTGCCGCGGTGACCTTCATGCGCGAAGGAAACCCCGGGTTCCAGGGTGTCGCCGCTCGGCGCCTTCTGGACACCATCCAGCGCCAGGCGGGGCTCGTCGGGCCGGTGCGCCAGGAATCCTTCGAGGGAATCGGCGAGATGCGCGCCCAGCGCGGGCAACTGCTCGCCATCGGGCTCTCCGGCCAGGCGCCGACGAAGCAGGCCGAGCGCATCCCGCCCCTGCTCATCGGCGGTGTGCCGATCTACTTCGAGATCCCGCGGCTGACTCCCTACTACAGCGATGTGACCAGCGCCGAGATCGAGTTCGACACCGGCGAGGTCGCCCCGCTGGACCTGGTCGAGATGACCGGGCGTGTCGCCGAGGAGAACTACAAGCGCATGCTCCCGGCGATCTACACCCGCGCCTTCCTCCGGGCTGCGGCGAAGGCGGCCGGCTCGGTGCTCGCCACCAGCGCTGCGACCGCCCCGGACGATGACGCCCGCTGGCTGCTCGCCCTCGCCGGCCTCGCCTTCATGGTCGCCACCGAGCGCGCCGACCTGCGGACGTGGATCACCCTGCCGGCCCGGGCGGACGGCGCCGTGGCTCTGATTCCCCCCGGCGCCACCCGGGCTCGGATCGTCTACCGCGGCCCCGGCGGCGGAACCCTGCACATGAGCGAATGGCAGCCGGTCGCGCCGGACCAGCGCGACCTGACAACGATTGTGACCCATTACTGGAGGTAACTCAATGAAGCTCCTGACTGCTCTTCCCGCCGGCGCGTCGATCGGCCTGACCCTCATTCTCAGCGGCGCCCTCGCCGGCGCCGGCGCCCTCGGCGGGTGTACCCGCGAGTGGGATGTCGACCGGCGCGATCCGGCCGAGACCATCGACCTCGACTACCGCTTCAACGATGTGGATGCCCGCGAATTCGCCCAGAAGATGTCCGCCGACGCCCTCTCCAAGCCCTGGCTGGACAACTGGTTCGCCGACCACGGCGGCGAGCGGCCGATCGTCGTCGTCGGCAACGTCCGCAACGAGACCGACGAGTACATCGATCCCGGCCTGTTCACCGACCCGATCCAGGAGGAACTGCTCAACTCCGGCCGCGTGCGGGTGAAGGCCCAGCGCGAGCTGCGCGACGAACTCCGCGACGAGCGGCTGGACATCGATTTCAACGACCCCGCCTCGGTGAAGCGGGCCGCGATGGAAGCCAACGCCGACCTGATGCTGCTCGGCCGCATCCGGCTGGACTCGCAGAAGTCGCGATCCGGCAACCAGATGGTGCGCTACTACATGGCCACCCTCGAGTTCATCGACGTCGAGACCGCCGAGAAGGTCTGGATCTTCAACCACGAGATCAAGAAGGCCGCCGAGCGGTAAACCGGCGGCGCCGGCCCCGGCCGCTTTGCGAAGAGTTGACGCCCTCCTATAGGTCCTATAAGTCCTATGGGTCCTATAGTGCTCCCGCCCACAGCCCCGCCATTCCGCCCGGCCCCGCGCCGCCCCTTGCCCAACCACCCGTTCCGGCTACACTTCCGGCCCTGCTGACCGCGTAAGGAACCAAGAGGCCCCATGCCGACGATCAACCAGCTCATCCGCAACCCCAGACGCTCCCCCAAGGCCAAGAGCAAGGTCCGCGACCTGGGCAACTGCCCGCAGCGTCGCGGCGTCTGCCTCAACGTCCGGACGACCACCCCGAAGAAGCCCAACTCGGCCCTCCGGAAGATCGCCCGCGTCCGCCTCAGCAACGGCAAGGAAATCACCGCCTACATCGGCGGCGAGGGGCACAACCTGCAGGAGCACTCGATCGTGCTCGTCCGCGGCGGGCGCGTGCGGGATCTTCCCGGCGTGCGCTACCACATCGTCCGCGGCTCGCTGGACACTCTCGGCGTGGACGGCCGCAAGCAGGCCCGCTCCAAGTACGGGGCGAAGAAGGGCAAGTAGAGTTTTCCTGCCGCGGCCGCCGCGGCGTTTTTCATCGCTCACACAAACAGTGGCAAGTAACCGGCGGCGCCTTGGGCGCGCGGGTGAACAGACGGCCGGCGATCCCGGCGGATGAGCCACGGAGGATCAGATGTCAGGCAGAATCACCGCTTCGGACACGCAGCTCCGCCCCGATCCCAAGTTCAACGACAAGACCTTCGCCAAGTTCACCAACTGCGTCATGCAGGAGGGGAAGAAGGCGGTGGCCTATCGCGT
>CAYMJK010000397.1:0-7060 GCA_964390535.1 uncultured Phycisphaeraceae bacterium
CGAGCAGCGCAACACCCTGCTCCGCATGAGGGTGGAGCAGAAGCTGGATGCCCGCGAGGTGGACTCGCCGGGCACGCTGGACATCATCGGCGAGTTCCTGATGGATCCGGCGCTCACGATCGACGATCGGGCGTGGGCGGAGGCGCAGCAGGCGCGGCTGCTCGCCCGGCTGGGCGAGCATGGCGAGGTGGTGCATCGGCTGCTGCGGGCGATGCCGCGGATGAGCCGCGCCTCTCCGGAGCTTCGGGGCGAGCTGGCGCTGCGACTGGGCAGCGCCTATCTGCAACTCGGCGCCCTGGACGATGCCGCGAGCAATCTGGCGATCGCCGAGCGGCTGCTGACCGGGTTCAGCGGGAACCTGGCGGAGGCGGTGGTGCTGCTGGGCCGGATCGACGAGCTGCGCGGCGAGCCGGAGCGGGCCCGCGAGCGGTATCAGAGCGTCTACGACCGCTTTGGGGCATCCGAGGCGGGCATGAGCGCGCTGCTCGGGCTGGCCGAGGTGGAGGCGACGCTGGGCGGCGACGAGCGCGCGGCAGAGCTCTATCTCGAGTTGGTCGGCGCGGTGCTGGAGGCGGAGGGCAACGGCCTGATGGCCGAGCGGGTCGGGGCGAGCCTGCTGGATCGCAGCCGCGAGCGGGCCGCGGCGGGCCGGCCAGCGGAGGCGCTGCGCTACGCCCAGATCGCCGAGCAACTGCACGGGCTGGAGGTGGCGCCGGTCGAGCTGCTGCAGGCGCTGGGGGATGCCCACCGGCTGAGCGCGCGCGAGCGGCTGGCGGGGCTGGAGCCGGATCATCGCGGCCTGCACGATCTCGCCGGGCTGGATGTCGCCACGCGGGATCAGGCGCGGCGGCACTTCCGGGCGGCGGGCGCGTACTACCGGATTCTCGCCGGCGAGGTCGAGGGGGATGACGAGCGGTTCGGCGAGGCCATCTGGATCTCGGCGGACTCGTACGACCGGGCGGGGGACCACGTCGAGGCGTCGCGGGCGTTCGACGAGTTCATCGGCGGGTTCGATGCTCATCCGCGCCGGGCGGAGGCCCGCTTCCGGCTGGCGCTGGCGCGGCAGGCGCTCGGCGCCTACGACGTGGCGGCGGCGATCTTTCGGGGGCTGATCGAGGATTCGCGGGACCGGGTCCTCGGAAAGGGCGTCGGGCCGTACGCGGAGATGAGCTACGTGCCGCTGGCCCAGTGCTACATCCTCGATGGCGCTGCTGAGAACGATGAGGAGGCGCTGGATCTGCTGGCCCGGGTGGCCCGCGGCGAGGTGGTGCGGCGGGAGTCGCAGGATTACCTGACAGCGCTGATCGAGTATGGCGGGCTGCTGTATCAGCGGGAGCAGTTCACGGAGGCCATCGAGACGCTCAGCGAGGCGCAGGAGCGGCTCGCCGGCGACCGGCGGATCGATGGCGTGCGCTTCCGGCTGGGCGACGCCTACCGGCTCGAGGCGCAGGCGATGGCGCGGACGCTGCAGGATGCCATGCCCGATGCCGACCGGCGGGCGCTGGAGGCGGCCCGCGAGGCCCGGCTGGAGCGGGCGATCGACCTGTTCGAGGCGGTGCGGAGTTCGCTGGAGGGGAGAGGTGGGGGGCGTGGGGGGCGGGATGCGCGGCTGACGGGGCTGGAGGAGCTCTACCTGCGCAACGCCTACCTCTATCTGGGGGCGTGCGCGTTCGACCTTGGGCGGTTCGATGAGGCGGTGCGGCACTACGGCGTGGCCCAGGAGCGGTACCCGAAGGATCCGGCCTCGCTGGCGCCGATGATCCAGATCGTCCACGCCCACATGCGCCGCGGGGAGGTCCGCAAGGCGGAGGCGGCCAACGCGCGGGCCCTGCGCTTCTACCAATCGATCCCGGAAGAGGCGTGGGACGATCCGACCCTGCCGATGACCAACCGCGAGTGGGAAAGGTGGCACCAGCTCACCTCGCAGCTGATCGATGGGGTCGGCGGGATGGCGACGGCGACGGTGGAAGAGGAGGGCGGCTGAGGGCCGTTTCAGAATCAAGCGACAGGCGGCCGGCGGCCGATGGTCCACTCGCGGGAGGATCCCGCCCAACGCCGGAGGTCATGGATGACCGTGTCAGACGCTGGTCCCGGGGCCGGCGGCCCCCGCCCCCATCCCCACGATGCGGGCGAGGCCGCGCTGGAGCTTCTGGGGCGGCAACTTGCGCTCTATCAGGAACTCGAGGAGCTGTCGCGCCGGCAGCCCGGGCTGATCGAGTCGGACGATACCGACGGGCTGCTCGCCCTGCTGGCCCAGCGCCAGGCGGTGATCGATCGGCTGGGGGAACTCAACGCCGAACTGGGGCCGATCCGCGCCGAGTGGCCGCGGCTGTCCCGCACGCTCACCGAACGGGACCGGGACGCCTGCCGCGAAACGATCGACGGGATCGCGGGCCTGGCCCAGGTGATCGCGGAGCGGGATGCGCTGGACCGGTCCACGCTGGAGCGGCGGCGGTCGGCGGTGGCCTCCGAGCTGTCGTCGCTGAGCGCCGGGCGCAGCGCTGTGGGGGCGTATGGGCCGCGGCGGGCGGATGCCCCGCGCTACCAGGACCGGGAGGCTTGATGGGGGCGATGGGGGCCATCGAGGCTGAGGCTGCGCGCCAGATGGCGGACCCGGAGACCGGGCACGCTGACCTTGCCGAGCTGATCAGCGCGTTCAACGAGGTGACGGCCCGCCTCACCGAGAGCCACGAGATGCTGCGCGGTGAGGTGTCGCGGCTGCAGGGGGAGCTGCGCGAGGCCAACGAACTGGTGGAGCGGTCGCGCCGGCTGGCCGCCCTGGGTGAGATGGCGGCGGGGATCGCGCACGAAGTGCGCAACCCGCTGGCCTCGATCGGGCTCTACGCGGAGATGCTGCGCTCGGACCTGCCCGAGGACAGCCCGGAGCGGGAGGTGGCGACCCGGATCGGGACCTCGGTGCGGGATCTGGATGCCGTGGTGGGGGATGTGCTGGCGTTTGCCCGGGAGATCCGGCCGCGGCTGGCGCCGGTGGAGACCGAGGCGCTGCTGCGCCGGGCGGCGGAGGCGTGCGCCGGGCTTGCGGAGGAGCAGGGGGTTGCGATCGAGATCCGCGTTCCGGCGGGCGCTGCGGGGGAACTGATGTGCGACTGCTCGCTGGCGCAGCAGGCGCTGGTGAACCTGGTGCGCAACGGGGCGCAGGCGGCGGCTGAGGCGGGGGAGGTGGGGCGGTTGGTGATCGTCTCGGCGCACGCCATCGGCGCTGGCGCGGAGATCGCGCTGCGGGTGGAGGACACCGGGCCGGGCGTGCCTGCGGAGGCGATCGAGCGGATGTTCAACCCGTTCTTCACGACGCGGGCGACCGGATCCGGGCTGGGGCTGGCGATCGTGCACCGGATCGTGGATGCCCACGGGGGGCGGGTGACGGTGCAGAACAAGCCGGAGGGGGCGGGGGCGATCGTCGAAATCCGCCTGCCGCGGCGGGGGGGCGCCCCATGAACAATCTGCTCCTCGCAGCACGGCGGCGCCTCGCCACTTCTTCGCCCACATTTGCTATTTGCCATTTGCCCATTTGCCATTTCCCGAGGAGAGCCCCATGAGCACTGTGCTCGTTGTTGACGACAAAGAGATGATGCGTGACAGCGTGGCTTCGACGCTGCGGCGCGCGGGGTTCGATGTGCTGGTGGCGCCGGATGGGCCGAGCGCGCTCGACCTGGTGGCGCGCCGCCGGCCGGATGCCGTGATCACCGATCTGAAGATGCCGCAGATGACCGGCGTCGAGCTGCTGGAGCGCATCCGGGCGGTGGATGACGAGCTGCCGGTGGTGCTGATGACGGCGTTCGCGACGGTGGATACGGCGGTCGAGGCGATGCGCCTCGGGGCCTATGACTACGTGACCAAGCCGTTCGAGGGGGATGAGCTGCTGATCAGCGTGAAGCGGGCGATTGCGCACGCGAAGCTCGTTCGGGAGAATGCGGTGCTGCGGGCGGGGGGCGCCGATGCCGAGGCTGCGGGCGAAGCGACCCGGCTCGGAGAGCCGGGCCACCGGAGTTTCGGCTTCGACCGGCTGATCGGCGACTCCCCGGCCATGCGCCGGGTGAAGGCGCAGGTGTCGGCGGTGGCCGAGTCGCACGGGACGGTGCTGATCGTCGGGGAGAGCGGGTCGGGCAAGGAGGTGGTGGCCCGGGCGGTGCACGACCTGAGCCCGCGCAGCGGCGGGCCGTTCCTGGCGGTGAACTGCGCTGCGCTCTCGGAGTCGCTGCTGGAGAGCGAGCTGTTCGGGCACGAGAAGGGGGCGTTCACCGGGGCCGACCGGCTGCGCAAGGGGCGCTTCGAGCTTGCCGACTGCGGCACGCTGCTGCTGGATGAGGTGAGCGAGGTGGGGCTGAGCGTGCAGGCCAAGCTGCTGCGGGTGCTGCAGGAGCGGACGTTCGAGCGCGTCGGAAGCAGCACGACCATCGGCATCGATGTCCGGGTGGTGGCCACGAGCAACCGCGACCTGCCGCAGGCGGTGGCGGGGGGGCAGTTCCGCAACGACCTGTTCTTCCGGCTGAACGTGCTGCCGATCCATCTGCCGCCGCTGCGCGACCGGGCGGAGGATGTTCCGGAACTGGCGATGCACTTCATCGGGCAGATCTGCGCCCGCGAGGGGCGCGAGCCGATGCGACTGGATCCGGAGGCGATGGCGCTGCTGCAGGAGTACGACTGGCCGGGGAACGTGCGGGAGTTGCAGAACATCTGCGAGCGGGCGGTGGTGCTGTTCGGGTCGTCCGCGGCGCCGATCAGCCGGGGGCAGATTGCGCCGTGGCTGAACTGTTCGCAGGGCGCCCCGGCCCCTGCGCCGGCGGCATCGTTTGCGCCCGCGGCAATGGCTTCGCGCCCGGAGATCGTCACCCGGCCGTACGAGTCCCCGGGCGGCAACGGCCACAGCAACGGCAACGGGTTCGGGCGCGGCGACTACCACAACGGGTTCGCAGCGCCCTCCGGATACACGCTGGAGCAGATCGAGCGCGAGACGATCGTCCAGACCCTGCGCCGGCTCGGCGGCCACCGCCAGAAGACGGCCAAGGCCCTGGGCATCGGGGTGCGGACGCTGGGGCTGAAGCTGAAGAAGTGGAAGGAGATGGAGCTGGTGGATTCGGCGCTGTAGGCGCCGGCGAAGGCTTTGAAGGTGGCACGGCAGTTGCGGAGAGGACCGCGATGATCCGCGACGTCATCAATTCGGGGGCGATTCCGGCGCTGGAGGCGCTGGCAAGCTTTTCCGGGCAGCGGCACCGGATCATCGTCGGCAATATCGCCAACTTGGACACGCCGGACTACCAGCCCGCGGATGTCTCGGTCGCCGGGTTCCAGGAGGCCCTCGGCGAGGCGATCGACCGCCGGCGCAGCGCGCCGGCGGGGCAGACCCAGGGGCTCCGGCTGCGGTCCACCCCCGAGATCGAGGTGGGGCGCGACGGGCGCCTGACGCTCCATCCGGAGACGGGCAGCGGCAACATCCTTTTCCACGACCGCAACAACCGCGACCTGGAGCGGACGATGCAATCGCTGGCGGAGAACGTCGGTGTTTACCGGCTCGCCACCGACCTGCTCCGCAGCCGCCACGAGACGCTGCGGCTGGCGATCGGCGAGCGGACGGGGTGAGGGGAAATGATGAATGATGAATGATGAACGATGAATGATGAGGAGGACAGCGGATTGGATGGTGAACGCTGACGGGTGAGTGAGGATGCGCGGGGGGGCGGCTGCGCCTCCGACTCATCATTCATCGTTCATCATTCATCATTTTCCCATGTACGGCGCCCTGGACATCTCGACCGGCGGCATGATCGCCCAGCGGACGCGGATGGCGACCATCGCGGCCAACATCGCCAACGCGCAGACGCTGGAGGATGCCGAGGGCAACTACGCGCCATATCTGCGCCGTCACGTCATGTTCGCCGCGGGGGATCCTGCGGGCGGGACGCCCGCGGCCCGCGAGCTCGGGGTCCACGTGGCGGAGGTCTGGGCGGATCCCGAGTCGCTGGTGGCGAAGTACGACCCCGAAAGCCCGCACGCGGATGAGCGAGGCTATGTGATGGCGCCGGACATCCACCCGGCGGTGGAACGGATCAACGCCCTGGAGGCCCTGCGGGCGTATGAGGCGAACGTTGTGGCCGCGGAGGCCACCAAGACGATGATGGCTCAGGCGATGCGTCTGATCGCGTAGGTGGAGAGATCGATGGCGGATCCGGTCGGACTGATTGGCGGGGGGGGCGTCGGCGGCGCCGGGGGGGCGGGGGGCGCCGGTCCGCTGCAACCGCGCCAAGGGCAGGGCGCCCCGGGCGGGGTCGAGTTCAAGGACACCTTCTTCCAGCAGCTTCGCGAGGTCAATCGCCTGCAGCAGGAGACCAGCGCCGCCATCGAGGATCTTGCCGCAGGGCGGCGGGATGATGTCGAGGGCGTGTTGCTGGCGACGCAGAAAGCCGACACCGCCTTCCGCATGCTGCAGTCGATCCGGAACAAGGTGATGGAGGCGTATGAGGAAGTGAAGCAGATGCGGGTGTAGCGGCGGCGGTGGGCGGGGAGCCCCGAGTGGCATTGAGTGGGGGGCGAGATGGAGAACGAGATCAGAGATCAGAGAATGGAGATCAGCAGCCGCGACGGATCTCTGATCTCTCCTCTCTGATTCCTGCCCGCGCAGGAGTTGCGGGGGCGGCGGCGCACCGCGGGTGATTCAAGCGGAGTCTGCGCGGCGGCCGAAGGTATCGGGCCGGGATGGCGTCTTTGCGCGCCACCGTCGCGAGGATCGCGGCGCGCGGCGAGGCACGGAGGCCGCCGGGACCGATGGACCAGTTGCAGCGCATCCTGGCGACGATCCGCAAGGGCCTCGGGCGGCTGGGGCCGACCGAGCGGATGCTGATCGGGTCGATGTGCGTCATCCTCGTGATGGCGCTCTTCCTGGTCAGCCAGTACGCCGGGCGGCCGAAGATGGTCTCCCTCTTCCCGGGGCTCCAGCTCACCGAGCCGCAGCGCGAGGACTACATGGCCGCCCGGGCCAGCTACGACACGCCCGTGAAGCCGGGCGCCGGCGGGGAGATCCTCGTCCCCGCCGAGCAGGCGACCG
>CAYMJK010000398.1:0-3158 GCA_964390535.1 uncultured Phycisphaeraceae bacterium
GGGCTCAACTGCGAACTGGGGCGGACCGCCGCGCTGGGCGAGCGCGTCTGGCACGCCGGCGCCGCCTTCCGCATCCGCATCGGGCCGATGAGCCTGGACGAGTTCGTCGCCCTGCTCCCCGGCTCGGACGGGTTCGGCGCCCTGCACGACATGGTCCATGCGCTGACGAGCGGCCAGTATGACATCGAGCTGCGCCCATGCCTGCTCGGCGCCGAGACGCCGTCGTGCGTGCTCGGCGGCGCCGAGGCCCCGGCGCGGCTCGGGTGGACCACCTTCCTCATCACCGAACCCCTGCAGGAAGACTTCTGCAGCGCGGTCTTTGCACTCGCAGACGCACAGTAACCGGATACCCTCCGCGCAGCGCCGGTCGGCGCTGCCTCACAAGGCCCCGAGGCCCCAGAAGGTCCCACAAGGAACGAGCCATGGCGCCGGTCAATCTCAAGCTGCTCATCGGCCGACTCAACGACGAGTGCTGGCGAACCCTGGATGCCGCCGGCAAGGTGTGCAGCCAGCAGGAAGCCTTCTTCGTCGAGATCGAGCACTGGCTGCTCAAGCTTCTCGACAACACCTCCAACGACATCAACCTCGTCCTCCAGGAGCACGATGTCGACACCTCCCGCCTGCAGCGCGACATCCAGAAGGCTGTCGACAAGCTCAAGACCGGCAACAAGAAGCCCGTCAAGCTCGCCGGCGACCTCGTCGAGCTCGCCCAGGACGCCTGGCTGCTCGCCTCGGTGGACTTCGGCGAGATGCGCGTCCGCTCCGGGCACCTGCTCTGCGCCCTGCTGCTCGATCGCGACCGCGACCGCCTCGCCCGCGACATCTCCGACGAATTCGCGAAGATCGGCCGCGACAGCCTGAAGGACTCCCTCCCGAAGATCACCGCCGAGTCCTCCGAGGCCTCCGCCCCGAAGGAGGAGCCCGCCGCCGGATCCAAGGGCGAGCACAAGCTCGGGCAGGATTCCGCCCTGCAGCGCTTCACCACCGACCTCACCGAACGCGCCCGCGCCGGCCAGATCGACCCCATCGTCGGCCGCGATGTCGAGATCCGCCAGGTCATCGACATCCTCATGCGCCGCCGCCAGAACAACCCCATCCTCACCGGCGAGGCCGGCGTCGGCAAGACCGCCGTTGTCGAGGGCTTCGCCCAGCGCATCGCCGAGGGTGATGTCCCCCCGCCATTCCGCGATGTCATCCTCCGCAGCCTCGACCTCGGGCTGCTCCAGGCCGGCGCCAGCGTCAAGGGCGAGTTCGAGAACCGCCTCCGGGGCGTGATCGAGGAGACGAAGGCCTCCCCCACCCCCATCATCCTCTTCATCGACGAGGCCCACATGCTCGTCGGCGCCGGCGGCCAGGCCGGCCAGGCGGATGCCGCCAACCTCCTCAAGCCCGCCCTCGCCCGCGGCGAGCTGCGCACCATCGCCGCGACCACCTGGGCCGAGTACAAGAAGTACTTCGAGAAGGACCCCGCCCTGACGCGCCGCTTCCAGGTCGTCAAGGTCGAGGAGCCCGCCGAGGAGCCCGCCATCCGCATGATGGCCGGCCTCGTCGGCAAGCTCGAGAAGCACCACGGCGTGCGCGTGCTCAGCGAGGCCGTCGAGGAGTCGGTCCGCCTCTCCAGCCGCTACATCTCCGGCCGGCAGTTGCCCGACAAGTCGGTCAGCCTGCTCGACACCGCCTGCGCGCGCGTCGCCGTCGCCCGCACCGACATCCCCTCGGAGATCGAGGCCCTGCGCCGGGAGCGCGATCACCTGAGCCGGCGCATCGCCATGCTCGGGCGCGAGTCCGCCGCCGGCGGCGACCACGATGAGGAGATCCCGCAGCTCGAAGAGCGCCTGCGGACCACAGTCGCCGACCTCGAGGCCCTCGAAGAGCGCTGGGCGAAGGAGACCGAGCTCGTCGAGAAGATCATCGACCTGCGCACCCAACTCGAGGGCGCAGCCGACGCCGCCCGGGCCAACAACGGATCGGGCCCCGGCGCCTCCGGCTCCGCCGCCGCGGGGGCGCCTGCCGCGGGCCCGCCCGCCGACGCGGCGCAGATGCGCGACGAGTTCCGCGCCCTCTCGGCCGAGCTCACCGAGCTGCAGGGCGAGACGCCCCTGCTCTTCCCCTGCGTCGATCGCAGCGCCATCGCCTCCGTCGTCGCGAGCTGGACCGGCATCCCCGTCGGGCGCATGGTCTCCGACGAGATCCAGAACATCCTCGCCCTCTGCGACCGCATGGAAGAGCGCATCGTCGGCCAGTCGCACGCCCTGGAGCGCATCGCCAGGACCATCCGCTCCTCCCGCGCCGACATCGCCGACCCAGGCAAGCCCATCGGTGTCTTCTTCATGCCAGGCCCCTCGGGCGTCGGCAAGACGGAGACCGCCCTCACGCTCGCCGAACTCCTCTACGGCGGCGAGCAGAACCTCAAGACGATCAACATGTCCGAGTTCAAGGAGGAGCACAAGGTCTCGATGCTCATGGGCGCCCCTCCCGGCTACGTCGGCTACGGCGAGGGCGGCGTCCTGACCGAGGCCGTCCGGCGCACGCCCTACTCGGTCGTCCTGCTGGACGAGATGGAGAAGGCCCATCCCGGCGTGCAGGACATCTTCTATCAGGTCTTCGACAAGGGCGCCCTGCGCGATGGCGAGGGCCGCAACATCGACTTCCGGAACACCATCATCATCATGACCTCCAACGCCGCCTCGGACGCCATCATGCGCTTCTGCCGCAGCGCCCCCGGCGAGATCGATGTGGACGCCCTGGCCGAGGCCATCTACCCCGAACTGCTCAAGTCCTTCAAGCCCGCCTTCCTCGGCCGCTGCACCATCCTGCCCTACCTGCCGCTGGGCGACGAGATCCTGGCGAAGATCGCCGCGCTCAAGCTCGGCAAGGTCGCCCGGCGCATCCGCGAGCGCTACGACGCCGAACTCACCTGGGGCGACGAGACCATCGACGCCATCGTCGCCCGCTGCACGGAGGTCGAGACCGGCGCCCGCAACATCGACCACATCGTCGAGCGCACCCTCCTGCCGGAGCTCGCCGGCGAACTCCTGTCGCGGGTGACGGAGGGCGAGTCGATCGACCGGATCGAGGTCGGTGTCGGCGACGGCTCGTTCACCTACACCATCTCGTAGCTCGGCCCGCCGCAACTTGCCCAGCTTGCCGCGCCCCTG
>CAYMJK010000399.1:0-5082 GCA_964390535.1 uncultured Phycisphaeraceae bacterium
CCAGGATCTGCTCGACCGCGGCGTCCAGATCTACCGGTTCCACGATGGCCTGCTGCACACCAAGCTGATGACCGTCGATGGCCGCATCGCGCTGCTCGGCACGGCCAACCTCGACCCGCGCAGCTTCTGGCTCAACTTCGAGAACACCCTGCTCGTCTACGACGAGTACGCCACCCGCCAGCTCGACGAGATCCAGGAGGGCTACATCGCGGCGTCCGAATCGGTGGACCCCGAGCGCTGGCGCCAGCGCCACTTCGCCCGCCGCTTCATCTGCAACGTCGCGCAGTTGTTCGCCCCGGTGCTATAGGGGGGGAGAGAGCAGAGAACAGAAAGCGCCGGATTCGCGCGGCGAGGCCGTCGCGGCATCCCTGACTCCTGCCTCCTGACCCCTGACCCCCGACCCCCGACTCCTGACTCCTACCCTCCCGCATGGCCGCCACTCCTCCGGGCCCGATCGACCCCGCCGCGCGAATCGGTCATGTGCACCTGAAGGTCGCCGATCTCGAGCGGGCCATCGCCTTCTATCACGGCGTGCTCGGCTTCGAGATCACGCAGCGCTGGGGCGCCGACGCCGCCTTCCTCGCCGCCGGCGGCTACCACCACCACATCGGCCTCAACACCTGGCGCAGCAAGGGCGGCCAGCCCCCGCCGCCCGGCGCCACCGGCCTCTTCCACCTCGCAATCCTGTATCCGACGCGCGCGGCCCTCGCCGGCGCGCTGCGGCGCCTGCTCGATGCCGGCGTGCCCCTCGATGGCGCCAGCGATCACGGCGTCAGCGAAGCGCTCTACCTGCGCGACCCCGATCAGAACGGCGTCGAACTCTACCGCGACCGCCCGCCCGAGCAGTGGCCGCGCACGCCCGAGGGCGATGTGCTCATGGGCACAAACCCGCTCGACCTCGACGCCCTGCTGCGCGAAGCCGCCGAAACGTGACTGTCGACCTGCTCTCCCGTGCCACCGATCTTGTGCGGCACAGCCCGATCAGACTCTGCGTCCCTCTGCTTTTCTCTGCGCCCTCTGCGTTCCTGCATTCAGTTGCGGCCCGGCTGCGCTGAGACCTCGGCGCCTCTGTGGTGAAAACGCTGTGGTGAAAACTAATCCTCCGCCTTCTCCCCCTCAGGCGCCATCTTCACCAGCCGCGGCTGGAACTTCGCCACCGCCTCCACGAGGTCCGCCTGCTGCGCCATCACCTCATCGATCTTCTTGTACACGTGCGGGTTCTCGTCGATCCCGGCGGACATCAGCGTGACGTTGGCATCCCGCAGCAGATCCTTGAGGTGGGCCCAGCGATAGGTCTCCTTCGCCTTGCGCCGGCTCATCACCCGCCCGGCGCCGTGCGCTGCCGACCGCAGCGACTGGGCCGAGCCCTTCCCGCGCACGATGTAGCACGGCGCCGCCATCGACCCCGGAATGATCCCGAGCTCCCCCGCCGCGGCCGGCGTCGCCCCCTTGCGATGCACGATGACCTCGCGCTCGGCCCCCTCGATCACGTGCCGCTCGCGCCACGCGAAGTTGTGATGATTCTCGACATCCAGCAGAACCCGGGCCCCGAGGTTCTTCGCGATCTGCCGGTGAATGCACGCGTGGTTCGCCGCGGCGTACTCGCCCATCAGGTTCATCGCCGCCCAGTACTCGGCGCCCGCCTCCGAATCCAGATCCAGCCACGCCAGGTGCTTGAGCTGCTTCGGCAGATCCGGATGCTGCTGCTGCGCGATGCGCGAGTAGTGATCGCAGACAGATGCCCCCGTCCCGCGCGAGCCCGAGTGCGAAAGCAGCGCCAGATACTCGCCCGGCTCCACCCCCAGCCCGGCGCCCTCCGGAACGGTCAGCACGCCGAACTCGACGAAGTGATTCCCCGACCCGCTCGAGCCGAGCTGGCTCCACGCCTTGTCCTTGAACCGCAGCGTCACCGGCGAGACCGACCAGTCGCGATCCATCACCTCGTGCTCGCGCGGCTTCTGGAAGTTCGCCCCGATGCCGAAGCGGGTCTCCTCCTCGATCGCGCGGGCAAGCCGGTCGCGGGTGTGGTCGGTGTCGAGCAGTCCCGGCTTGAGATCCAGGGCCGTCAGCTTCACGCGGCAGGCGATGTCCACGCCCACCGCGTACGGCACGACCGCCCCCTTCGTCGCCAGCACCCCGCCGATCGGCAGCCCATACCCGACGTGCGCATCGGGCATGAGCGCCCCCGCCACCGCCACGGGCAACCGGCACGCGTTGGCCATCTGCTCGACCGACGCGTCATCAATATCCGACCCCCACTGTCGCCACGGCGCACTCATGAACGAAGCGTATGCCCCGGGCGGGCTCGGACTCGCGCCCGCCGCCACTTCGGCCTACCCGCCCGCCCGGCGCAGCGCTGCGGCGACCTCCCCAGCCCGCACGATCTGGAACGGCCGTGCGTGGAACCGCTGCGGCGCCGGCGAGATCGCCTCGGTGAGTCGCAACTCGTTGTGCAACTCGATCGCCACACTTGCAGCACGGCAGAGATCATTCTGCCGCGGCTCCCAGGCGGGCGCGGCAAGCGCGGCCTCGAGGCTCCGGCCAACGCCCGCAGCGCCGGTGACCTCGCGGAGAGCGGCGCCGAGCCACTTGCTGTAGGGGATGTAGCGACGCGCCATCATCAGGGACAACTCCATCAGGCGCTGCGCCTGCCGCGCGGCGATGATGCGCGAGCCGAGGTCGTCGCCGCGAAGGCCGGCCCGGCCGACGAATGGCTGCTCCTCGTCGAACGCCTGCCACGCGTCGGCAAGCAGGCGGAGCCAGATGTGATGTGGGAAATACGTGAGACGGCAGCGGATGGGCTCCAGATCGCCAAGCCCGTCGTGAAACACCTCGCCCGCGGTCGCCTCCAACAGGCGCTGCTGCGGGCAGCGCAGCCACGACTCATCCGGGATATCCTGGCATGGATCGAACCCGAGGTGGCGCTGGAACCAGCCGTGCGGAGAGTCCACCTCGACAAGGTGCGATACGGCACCGGCCGGCGCTGCCGGCTGCGGCAGGCGCACGCCGATGGCATCCGGCGGGCCGAAGCTGGTGGAGAAGCCCAGGAACGTCGCCGGAAGGCTCTCGGCGAGCGCCTGCGCGATGGCGCTGCGGTGATGAAGATCCTCGGGCGTAACCAGCAGCAGAACCCGCGGCCCCCAGTGATGATCGCGCGATATGACGTCGTCGTAGCCGAGCACCTCCGAGCCGGGGCCGATCAGCGCTGCGGAGTGCGCCATGTCGCCGAAGCGATCCGAGAGGATCGGGCGCACCGCTTCGCGGTAAAAGCGACGGGAGAGTTCGAGGCCGGAGATGGCGTCGGGCATCGAGGCATGGTATCCGAAATCGGGCTTGATTCGCTCACATCCCGTGATCCGCGAAGTCCTGAGCGCGCAGAGAGCACTGGGCAAAGTGACGCGGGAACTACGCCCGCTGCTCACCTACAAGGGCTAGCTCAGGCGTCCGCCTTCTTGCGCAGGATCACCGACTTCCAGACCAGGAAGAGCGCCAGGGCGCCGCCCGCCGCGACGATCGCGCCGGTGGGCGTCTGCCCGATGTTTTCGAACATCCAGCGCAGGGCCGCTTTCACCATGCGGGCCTTGGACCGCCCGGACTCGCTGGTGAAGCCGTCCGGCCCCCACGACTCCGGCGAGGCGATCATGCTCACGCCCCCGACGATGACGAGAAGCGAAAGCAGCGTCCCCACGAGACGCTTGAGGACGGGATTCGGGGCGGGTCTTTCCTTGGCCATGACACGGCTCCTGGGGCTGGGCTGTCCGCCGCAGCTATCGGCCACCGGTGCGAGCGGGCTCCATTCCTCCCCGCAACGGCCAGGCCTGCCCAAACCGGCCGTGGCGCGAGATCCGATGGGCTCGCGCACGAACCCGAAGTTGTGTTACACTGCCGGCAGAGGTCGCTGCGATGGATCTATCTCTGCTCCTGGAACTGACAAGCGTCGGCGCGGGCGCGATCCTGGCGCTCGCGGGGCTCGCCCTGCTCGGCCGGTCCCTCTTCTCCGATCGGGCCCGGGGCCGGCGGCGCTGCTCGCGCTGCTGGTACAGCATGGATGGCCTCGCGGGCCTGAGGTGCCCCGAGTGCGGCCGCGTCGCTCGCTCTGAGCGGCGACTCCACCGGACCCGCCGCCGATGGCGCCGCGCCGTCTTCGCCGCGGCTGTCGTGGCGCTCGGCGTGGCGCTTACCTTGGGTCCGGTCGTCCGCCGGCATGGGTGGTCGCGGCTGATTCCGACCACCGCGCTGGTCGTCGTCCTGCCGCGGCTGGAGCACGATGACGCCCGAGGACTGCTCGCCCGGCGCATCGACGGCATGTGGCAATGGCAGGCGCGGTGGCTGGCGTCGAGCACTGTGGCGCAGCTCGACTCGCCCGATGCCGCACGGCGGCTCGCCGGCGCCGAGCTGCTGCACATGCTCTCGTCCAGGGCGACACCGTCGCCGGCCGTGCTGGCGCCGCGCCTCGCCGACACCGACCCCGAGGTGCGCGACTCACTGAACCGCATCCTCCGCCACAGTGCCAGGGCGCGGAATGTCAACGCCGCGACCATCGCGGTCGTGCGTGATGCGGCGATTGCCGACACCGACCCGCAGATCGGCGATCGCATCGGCGAGACGCTCGGCTTCTTCGGTGAATCGGCGCTGCCCGCACTGTGCGACATCCTGTGCCATGACGATCCGGACGTGCGCGCACGCGCCATCCCCGGGCTGAGGAGGCTGATCGAAACCAGTGAGACCGCGGTCGATGTGCTCATCGTCGCCATGGACGACACCGACCCACTCGTGCGCCGGCGCGCAGCAGGCGCCGTCACCGCACGCGCCCCGCCGGATTGCCACCGCCGCCTGACCGAATCGCTACGGCGGCTGGCGTTCGACCGCGACTGGTTCGTCCGAAGCGCTGCGGCCCTCCGACTGGAGGAGATGCGGGCGACAACCCTGTCCGCCGAGCGCGGCGGGCCTTGATGGCTGCCGCCGTGACCGCGGCAGCCGGCGGTGGGGAACGGAGCGTTCGCGGCCTTCAGAGCGCATCGTGCGGCACGATCGGCGCGAGTCGGACTACCGGTCGCCGGGCTGTCCTTCGACTGCCATCCC
>CAYMJK010000400.1:0-4899 GCA_964390535.1 uncultured Phycisphaeraceae bacterium
TGGCAAGCGGGTTGTAGACCACGGAATCCTCCGTTCAGTTCTTGATGAAGGGGTTGGGGCGTACCCGCGGGTCTTCGGTCTGCGCCCTGTCGGCGGAGAGCATGCGTGGCAGCACGAGCAACAGGAATGCGGCGCCTGCGATGAGTCCCGCGCCGAGACCGGCGCACGCGGCGAGAGTCGATAGCATCCGTCAAGTCCTCCCGCGCCCGGTCCCCCCGGGCTTCCTTGATCGAGTCGACACGTCAGTCGCGAAGCGGTATCGGCCGAAGCCCCACAATTGGTCCAGAGAGTAGCCACTCGCCCACCATGGGCAAGGGGGCCGCTACACTCCGGCGGCCGCACAGAGTCGATCCGGAGCCTGAATCGCGGCTTCATGAAACCCTCTCCGGAACCTGTTCGGGCCTGCCGGCGGCGCCGGGAGCCCCGTGTGAGGAGGAGTGATCGTCATGGCTGCCCGCAACCCCGCCGACATCCGCAACATCACGCTCACCGGGTCAGCCGGCGCCGGCAAGACGACGCTGATCGAGCGCATGCTGCTGTCGGCGGGCGTGATCGGCCGGATGGGCTCGACCCAGGAAGGGACGACCGTCGGCGACTACACCGAGGAAGAGAAGAAGCATCATCACTCGCTGAAGGCGACGCCGATCTTTTTCGAGCACGCCGGCAAGCTGATCAACATCATCGACACGCCCGGCCTGGGCGACTTCGTCGGGCACGCGATCGCGGCGATGCCCGCGGCCGATGTGGTGGCGGTGGTGATCGAGGCGAGTCGCGGGATCGACAGCGTGACGCGCCGGCTGATGAACATCGCGGCCGAGCGGCAACTCCCGCGGCTGATCATCATCAACCGCATCGAGGACGAGCAGGCGGATCTGGAGCAACTGGTCGGGCGCATCCGCGAGGTGTTCGGCTCGATCTGTCTGCCGATCAATCTGCCGGCGGACGGGCGGACGAAGGTGGTGGGCGTGTTCGAGGAGGGGACCTCCGGCGCGCCCGACTTCTCCAGCGTGGAGGAGGCGCACACGCAGATCATCGAGCAGGTGGTCGAGGTGGACGAGGCGCTGATGGCGGAGTATCTGGAGACCGGCGGCGCGGGGCTCGACCGGCAGAAGGTGCACGCGGCGTTCACGCAGGCGCTGCGCGAGGCGCACCTGGCGCCGATCTGCTTCACCAGCGCGCTGCAGGATGTGGGCGTGAAGGAACTGCTCGACCTGATCGTCGAGCACTGCCCGAGCCCGAACGAGGCCAACCCGCGGACGTTCCTCCGCGGGGACGAGCCCGTCCGGCCGCAGCCGGATCCGGACAAGCCGCTGATCGCGCACGTGTTCAAGGTGGCCAGCGACCCGTTCGTCGGAAAGCTCGGGGCGTTCAAGGTACACCAGGGGACGCTGCGGGCCAAGAGCGAGGTCTACATCGACGATGAGAAGAAGCCGGTGCGCATCGGCCACATCTTCCGCATGCGCGGCAAGGAGCACGTGGAGGTGGACGAGGTGGGGCCGGGCGACATCGCTGCGGTCAGCAAGCTGGAGGAGATCCACTTCGACGCGACGCTGCACGATGACCCGGCCGACGCCCTGCGGCTGAAGCCGCTGCCGCTGCCGAAGCCGATGTTCGGCATGGCGATCGAGCTGACCAACCACAAGGACGAGGCGAAGTTCAGCAGCGCCTACGCCAAGCTGGCGTCAGAGGACCCCTGCTTCACCGTCGAGCGGATCGCGGCGACGAAGCAGACAGTTGCCCGCGGGCTGGGCGAACTGCACCTGCGGGTGATCCTCGAGAAGCTCAAGGATCAGTTCGGCATCGCCGTCAACACCAGCCCGCCGAAGATCGCCTACAAGGAGACCATCCGCGGCAACGCGGAGGGGCATCACCGGCACAAGAAGCAGACCGGGGGCGCCGGGCAGTTCGGCGAGGTGTATCTGCGGGTCGCGCCGCTGCCGCCGGAGCACGAGACGGGATTCGAGTTCGAGAACGCGACGGTGGGCGGGTCGATCCCGAAGAACTTCATGCCGGCGATCGAGAAGGGCATCCGGCGGGCGCTGACCGAGGGGGCGCTGGCGGGATACCCGTTCCGCGGCGTGCGCGTGGAGGTCTACGACGGCAAGTACCACGCGGTGGACTCGAAGGAAGTGGCGTTCATCACCGCGGGGCGGCGCGCCTTCATTGATGCGGTGCAGAAGGCGAAGCCAACGCTGCTGGAGCCGTTCGTCGAGCTGGAGATCACCGCGCCCGAGCAGTACCTCGGCGACATCACCGGCGACCTGTCCACGAAGCGCGGGCGCGTGGTCGACACCGTGATGGATGGCGCGGGGGGGTGCATGGTGCGAGCCACGGCGCCTCTGGGCGAGGTGCAGAACTACTCGAACGAGCTGAAGAGCATGACCGGAGGCGCCGGCTCGTTCACCATGGACTACAGCCATGATGAGCCGACGCCGCCGCACATCCAGGAGGCGGTCGTCGCGGCGTACCGGCCGCACGAGGAGGAGTGAGGAGGCGGGGGTCGGAGGGGCCAGGAGTCAGGAGTCAGGATCCAGGAAACCTATCCGAGCTCCCACCGCTCGCCAACATCGTCCTCGGGGTCGCGCAGCGTGTCGCGGGTGATCTTGCGGGGCGGGCCCATGGTGTAGGCGCGCCACATTGCGCTGCACGACTGCACCGGGCGCACGCCCGCGGGCGCCACGCACGCCAACTCCAGCACGTAGATGGCGTAGCCCCAGCTTCCGAGCAGCACCTCGGGAAAGACGCCGGGCAGCCCGCTCTGGGCGCTGCGCAGCACGCCCGGCATGGGCGCCATGTCCTCGATGAACTCGACGTGATCGGCGAACCGCGTGCCGGCGGGGATCACCTTCGAGTCGGTGATCGGGCGCATGGGCGCGAGGCGGACATCGAGGTCGCAGAGGAACCGTCCGGCGAGCCCGCGCACGGTGCGCTCGATCCCCCAGATGCGGGCAGCGCACCCGTCGCCCGGCTGGCCGACGCCCTGGAACCGGATGAACATTGTTTCAGGATCGAACATGTGGTCGGCCACAGCGCGCTGGCGCGGGCCGTTGGCGATGGTCTGCGGCATGGCAACCGGGCACTGGTAGGCGCTCTTCGGGCTCAGGTCGCGCCGGGTGAAGCGGCCGCCGGGCGGGGCCATGCGCCACGCCATCCGCTTGCTGCGGATCTCTCGCTCCCGATCGTCCATGGCGCAAGTGTACCGGCCGGCTGCGCCCGCGGCCCTACATCGCTTTTACCACTGAGGGCGAGCGTGGGCGGCCGTGGCGCGGGAGGGGCGCTCTATGCGCCGAGGGCGCCCTCGACCGCGTCGCGCCACTGCTCGTAGCCGGCGCGGCCCATGAGCCCGAAGGTGGCCTGTTTTCCCGTCTCCACCGCGGGCTGGTCATAGGCGTTGACGCCGAGCATCAGGCCGGCGTAGGCGGTGGTCATCTGCCAGAGCCAGATGAACTCGCCGACATGCGCCTCATCGATGCGCGGGAACCGGATGGTGAAGTTCGGGCGGCCGCTGTCAAGCAGCGCGTACTCGGTGGCGCGCTTCTCGGCCCGCAGCAGCTTCGCCAGCGACGCCCCTTCAAGATACTGAAGGCTCTCGACGCCGAGGCCGCTGGGGATGGGCACATCCGCGCCGAAGTCCTCCACTTCGAGGAAGCCGATGACCTTGTCGTTGGGGCCCTCGCGATAGAGTTGGATCTGCGAGTGCTGATCGGTGGCGCCCAGCGCCTTGAGCGGCGTGAACCCCTGCCCGACGCGCCCGACCATCGTGTCCACGAGCTTGCCGAGCGACTCGGCCCACAACTGGCGGAACCAGTCGGCGAGCGGGTACAGGCTGTTGGAATAGGGCATGAGCGCGTGGCAGCTCTTGCCCTTCTCGGCGCCGAGGGCGACGAGGATCGCCGCGAGCTGTGCCGCGGGGTTTTCCGCCAGGTCGGGCCGGGCGCAGCGCTCGTCCATCGCGGCTGCGCCATCGAGCAGCGCGGCAATGTCGATGCCGACCATGGCGCTGCTGAACAGCCCGACGGGGCTGAGCGCGCTGAAGCGGCCGCCGACGCCATCGGGGACCGGCAGCGTCTGGTATCCCTCGGCGTCGCAGATCTGGCGCATCGTGCCGCGGGCGGGATCGGTGATGGCGACGATGCGCTCGGCAGCGCGGTCCTTGCGGGTCTGCTGGAGCATGTCGCGGACGATCATGAACTGGGCGGCGGTCTCAGCCGTCTCGCCGCTCTTGCTGATGATGTTGAAGAGCGTGCGGTCGAAGTTCGGGTCTTCCCGGCGCACCAGGTCGAGCGTCGCCTTCACCAGGACCGGGTCGACGTTGTCCAGCACGAACAGGCGCGGGCCGCGCCGGGCGTCGGCGGGCAGGAGATTGTGCGTGGGCGGATTGAGGGCGCTGTGCAGGGCGATGTTGCCCAGGGCGCTGCCGCCGATGCCCAGGACGACGAGGGTGTCGGTCTGAGGCCGGCGCTGTTCGACGAGGGCGAGCGTGGCCTCCAGGTGCTCGGAGCGCATCGGGTCGTGCGGCAGCAGGCGCCAGCGCTCCAGGCCTGTGCCGCGGCTGGCGGCGAGGCGCTCGGTGAGGGCGCGAGCGCTCTGCTCGGCGGGCGCCCCCGGGGCGAGGGAGTCGGGATCCAGCCCATGCGGGCCGACGCGGTTCTGGAAGCAGCCGGCACAGTCGAGGGTGAGCATGGCAGAAGGTAGGACCGGGCGATCAGGGGGCAACCAGGCGGGCAGAGGGCCTCCGGGGGCTGGCTGGATGATTTTCAGCCATCGGATGGTTAATTTTCAACCAGTCGATGGCCGAAAATCAACCATGTATCCTCGCCACATCCTCAAACAGGTCGAGGACGCCCTCGCGGACAGCCCGGTGACCCTGATCCACGGGGCCCGCCAGGTCGGCACGAC
>CAYMJK010000401.1:0-2735 GCA_964390535.1 uncultured Phycisphaeraceae bacterium
GCCGCGGACGGCGTCGCGCTTCGAGTTGTGGATGTGACTTTGGATGTAGCCGGGGGTCGATTGCTCGGGCCAGCCCCAGTCGGCCATGGTCTGGCTATAGATTTCGAGTTTGCGCGACGGGGTCTTGAAGCCCTCGCGGGGGGCGCCGCGGGCGCTCACGCCGATGGGCTTGCCTTCTTTGGCGATCGTGCCATCATCGCGGGTTTCAGCGCCTTCGGTCTTCGCCGCGGCGAGCGACTGCATGTGGCCCTCGTAGGTGTCGGCATCGACGAGATAGGCGCCGAACTTCCGCATGTAGGCGAGGGGGTCGAGCCCGTGCTTGGCCGCCTCTTCGGGCAGCCCCGGCACGGAGTTCTCGAACATCCAGCGGTAGTACTCTTCGATGGTGATCTTGGCGCCCGGCCGGTAGGGGCTCTCGAACCACCGGCGCACGCCGAGCGAGCCGTCCGGATCGATCCGCCACGACAGCTCGATCCAGAACTCGTCTTCCTCCCACACCTCGCCGGGGTTCGCCTCGCGCGTGCTCTCGAAGCGCTCGCCATCGCGCTCGCGGGCGACGCGCACCACCGGCTGGCGGAAGCTGATCCACCGGGCCGCGTGCGTTTCCTGGCTCATCACATCGTGGCGCTCAGCGCCGAGGCCCATGGGCAGCACGTAGTCGGCGTACTGCGCGGTCTCGCTCCACATCGGGGTGAGGGCGGCGTGCAGCTCGATCTTCGACTCGTCGCGCAGCACCTTCTCCCACATCATGCCGTCGGGATTGGTCCACACCGGGTTGTACACGCGCGTGAAATACGCCGCCAGCTTGCCGCGGCCTTCGGTGAGGAAGTGCGGCAGGAGGATCGACATCTCGTGGTAGGCGAGCGGGTACTCCAGCGGGTAGAGCAGTTCGTTCCACTTGAGCTGGTGCGGCGGGCTGGCAAACGGCGCGGCGACGAACTTATCGCGCGTGTTGAGGTTTGTGCCGCCGGGTGTGCCGACAGCCCCGACCAGCACGGTGAGGAACTTGAGGCAGCGGGAGACCTGCCAGCCGCCGAGGTTCCCTGCCGCGGCGTTGCGCCAAACGTGGCTGGCGAAGCGCGTGCCGGCCTTGCCGATCTCGCGGGCGACCTGCTCGATCTGCGCGCGCGGCACGCCGCACTCTTCCTCCGCCGCGGCGGGCGTGGCCCAGGCGTAGTGCTCTTTCAGGGCCTCGATGAAGGCGTCGAACGTGCGCGCGCGATCGGGGTACATCGCCTCCAGAAACTCGCGCCAGTTGACCCAGGTCTCGACGAAGTCCCGGTTGTAGAGGTTTTCGTCGAGGATCACGCGGGCCATGGCCAGCAGCAGCATCGCCTCGGTGCCCGGGTGCGGGCTGAGCCACCAGTCGGCGACGCTGGCGGTGTTGGAGAGGCGGATGTCCACCGCGCAGAGCTTGGCGCCGCGCTGCTTGGCCTCCATGATGCGCTGGGCGTGCGGGTTGAAGTAGTGCCCGGTTTCGAGGTGGGCGCTCAGCAGCAGGATGAAGTCGGCATTGGCGTGGTCCGGGCTCGGGCGGTCGGCGCCGCTCCAGAGGGCGTAGCCGACGCGGGCGGATGAACTGCACACGTTGGTGTGCGAGTTGTGCCCGTCGACACCCCACGCCCGCAGCACGCGATCGACGTAGCCATCGGCGCCGGGCCGGCCGACGTGATACATCACCTCGTTGTGGCGGTCTTCCTGAATGGCCGCACGGATCTTGGCGGCGATGGCATCAAGGGCTTCGTCCCACGTGGTGCGCTCATACTGCCCGCTGCCGCGGGGGCCGGAGCGCTTGAGCGGGTACAGAATGCGCCCGGGATCCTCGATCTGGCTGAGCGTGGCCGGGCCCTTGGCGCAGTTCTTCCCGCGCGAGCCGGGGTGGTGCGGGTTGCCCTCCAGCCGCCGGATCCTGTTCGAGCCCTTCTCGACATACGCCACCAGCCCGCACGCAGCCTCGCAGTTGAAGCAGGTGGTGGGGATGAGCCGGTACCGCTTTTCGACCTTGCGCGGCCAGGCGCTGGATTCATACTCCACCCAGTCATCCCACTGCTCCAGCGGCGGAAACGACTCGAGCGGCGTGGTGGTGACGGGGGATGGTTCTTTCATGACTGTACCAGAGTAATCTTCACCACAAAGGCACAGAGATCACAGAGGGGGAGGACATGAATGCCTACTCTGTTCTCCTCTGTGCCTCTGTGGTTCAATTCCTGTTCGTTTCGTTTGCACGTTGTCCTCACGACAGCGGCGGCAACTGGCCGGCGCGCACGAAGGCCCACTCGTAGAGGTAGAGGCCGATGAGCGCCGGAATGAGGGCGAGGGTGGGGGCGACGAGGGCGACGGCGATCGTCAGGCCCACGCCGATGATCAGCCCATCGCGAAACGGCCGCAACGGGCCCAGCCGGATCGTCGTCAGGAAGGCGGCGCCCTGCTTCGCGTTGCTCGTCTCGTGCTGCCGGTATCGCTCCACCAGCGCCATCGCCCCATGCCCCGCCGCGGCGAGGGCGATCACGGCGATCAGTCCCCACAAAGCCCCGGCCGCTCCACCGAGGACCCCCCCTGCCAGCAATCCCCCCGCCGCAAACGGCGCCAGCGCCACCCCACCGCAGCGCAGCGCCTGCGCAATCAGATGCGGCCCCAGCCACTTGCTCTGCCACAGCTCCCGCCCCTCGCACTGGCCGAACAGGAACGCTGTATACCCGGCCGCCCCCAGCCCGAGCAGGGCCTTGGGCCACCGC
>CAYMJK010000402.1:0-4127 GCA_964390535.1 uncultured Phycisphaeraceae bacterium
ATGTTGATCGTGGCGACGAACACGGCGAGGGCGCCGAGGATGGATGTTGCGGTAAGGCGATTGTCCATGAGTTGCAGCATGCCGCCGATGAGGATGATGCCGCTGATGGCGTTGGTGACGCTCATGAGGGGCGTGTGCAGCGCCGGTGTGACGTTCCAGACGACCTGCCAGCCGACGAAGCAGGCGAGCACGAAGACGGTCAGGTGTGTGAGGAAGTTCGCCGGCGCCACCAGCCCGATGGCGACCAGCGCGAGGCCGGCGACGGCCAGAACCGCGTAGCGCCACACGTTCACCGGTTTGCGGACGACCGGCTTCTCCTGCTCCACGAGGGGGGCGGCGGTCTCGGAGCGCTTGGTCGGCGCCTGCGGCTCGGGGGCGGCGATCTTCGGGGGGGGCCATTTGAGTTCGCCATCGCGCAGCACGAGAGCGCCGCGGATGATCTCGTTATCCTCATCGATGCTGAAGTTCTCGGCGCCGCCGAGCTCATCGAGCATGTGCGCCAGCGTCGTGGCGTACAGCTCGCTGGACTGGCGGGCCATACGGCTGGGCAGGTCGGTATAGCCGATGATGGTCACGCCCTTGTGGCGCACCACCTCGCCGGGCTTCGTCAGGGCGCAGTTGCCGCCCTGCTCGGCGGCGAGATCGACGATGACGCTGCCGGCGCCCATCGACTCGACGACGCCGGCTGGGATGAGTTCGGGCGCCCGGCGGCCGGGGATGAGGGCGGTGGTGATGACGATGTCGGCGTTGAGGGATTCACCGGCGAGCAGTTCGACCTCGGCCTTGAGGAAGGCGTCGCTCATCTGCTTCGCGTACCCGCCTTCGCCCGCCACTTCCTCTTCGAACTCGAACGGGATGAACTCGGCCCCCATGCTCCGGATCTGGTCGCCCACCTCCGGCCGGGTATCGAACGCCCGCACCACCGCCCCGAGGCCACGGGCGGCGCCGATCGCAGCCAGCCCGGCAACACCGGCGCCGACGACCAGCACCCGGGCCGGCTCGATCTTGCCTGCCGCGGTGATCTGCCCGGCGAAGAAGCGGGGGAAGTGCTGGGCGGCCTCGATGACCGCGCGGTAGCCGGCGATGTTGGCCATAGCGCTCAGAGCATCCAGGCGCTGCGCCCGGGTGATCCGCGGGACGGAGTCCATGGCCAGGACGGTGGCCTTCGTCGCGGCGAGGCGATCCAGGAGATCCTTGTTCTGGCCGGGCCAGAGGAAGGAGATGTGTGTGGCGCCGGCGCCGAGCAGGTCAGCCTCGTGCTTCGCCCCGATGCGCTCCGGCGGGCGGACCTTGAGGATGATGTCGCACTTCCAGACGCTTTCGGCGTCCGGGGCGATCTCGGCGCCGGCCTCGGCGTAGGCGCCGTCGGAGAAGTCGCCGCCCGACCCGGCGCCCTCCTGGATCACCACGTGAAAGCCGAGCTTCCGGAGATGGGCAACCGATCGCGGCGTGGCCGCGACCCGGCGCTCGCCGGGGTGAACCTCCCTCGGAATGCCAACCTTCATCGGGCTCTCATCGGGGTCGCTCGTCCATCTGGTGGGCGGGCCGGCCTGTCTCATCGGCCCGCGGGTGGGCTTGGGAGGCAGATTAGCCCGGCGGCGGGGCCGCGGCGCGGGGCTGGCGCCTCATTGCTGCCGCAGGGCCAAAATCAGCTCGACCGCCCCGACGTGCTGGTCGAGCTGGCGGGCGATCTCGACGGGGCCGAGCCCGCGGTCGGCGAGCTCGTAGACGCCGCGGGAGACCGGGTCCTCGGTGCGCGGATCGGCGGCAGAGGAGGCGGAGGAGGAGGAGGGCGGAGCGGCGGTGGCCCTGCGCGCGGGGCGGCCGTCGTGATCAGCCCCGGCCGCCCGGAGCCGCCGGAGCTCATCGATGCGGTTGTCGGCATCGGCGATCAGGGCCTCGAGATGGGCGGTGCGGGCGTCGATCTGGGCGACCAGGCGGCGCGACATCTCGAGGAGTTCGGGCCCCGGGCCGGCCTCGCGCTGGCGCTCCTGGGCGCCGGTGCTGATCTCGGTCATGTGCTCCAGCGGCGTCTTCTGGTTGCGATCCCGCTGCCGGCGCCACGCCCCGCGCAGCAGGATCCAGACGACCATGATGATGCCGAGGACAATGAGGGCGGAGGAGAGCGCGCTGGGACCTGACGGGGCGGCTGGCGGCGCGGCGCCCAGCGCGGCGGGATGGCTCGTGTCAATCGGCGTCATCATTCTCAGGATGATCGGCCATGTGATCGCGGCCATGCGCCATTGCAGATCCTATTCGTGGACGCCACTGTGCGGGCGCACCGCCCGGCCCCGCGAACCGACAGCTACTCGCCGGCGGCCGCCTGCGCCGCCTCGCCCGGCGTTTCCAGCGCCTTGCGGGCCTCGGCGAGCAGCCGGTCCACCTGGAACGGCTTGAACAGCACGCTCTGCAGGCCCTCCTGGGAGGCGCGGACGATCGAGTGGCTCGGGTCATAGCCGAAGCCGGTCATGAGGATGACCGGCGCCTGCGGCATGGTGCGGCGGGCGGCGGCGAAGACCTCGTACCCGTTGCGGTCGGGCATCTTGATGTCGCTGACGATCAGATCGAAGAGCTGCTGCTTTTCGACCGCCTTGGCGAACTCGGCGATCGCCTCGCCGCCGCTGGCGCAGGTGACGACCGAAGCCCCGCGATTGCGCAGGACGTCGGCGATGACGCGCCGGATCTTGGCCTCGTCGTCGGCGACGAGGATGCGCCGGCCGACGAGCCACGGCTCCTGCCGCTGGCTGGCGAGGGCCCGCTCGATACCGAGGAGCGTCTGCGGCCCGGCGCCGACCTCGCGCACGCGGCTGCGGATGGCGTCCACATCGGTCTGGATGCGCTGCAGGTGGCCGGCGAACTCGGGGTCGGTCTGCAGTTCCCTGAGCGTCTCGATCTCGCGGACGATATCGGCCAGGGGCTCGGCAAGCTCGCCCTCCACCCGCCCGGAGACGGTGAGGTTGGTCGTGCTGCGCTCGATGACCAGCAGGTCGAGAATGTGCAGGGCGAGGGCGACGTGGCGGGCGAAGATCTCCGCCAGCCGCAGATCCTCCTCGGTGAAGGCGCCCGGCGTGAGGCTCTCGGCATCCAGCACGCCGATCACGCGGTCGTTGAGCTGCAGGGGCACGCAGACGGAGCTGCGCGCCTCGACGAGGCAGGGGAGGAAGCGCTCGTCCTCGGTGGAGTCGGAGCAGACCACGCTGCGCCCGGTTGCCGCCACGTATCCGGCGATGCCGTTGCCCTTGAGGGCGGGCCGGAGGTCGAGTTCGGCGGCCTCCTCGTTGAGGCCGGCGCTGATGACCAGTTCCAGCTTGCCGGTCTTCTCATTGATGAGGCGGACGGCGAAGTGATCGAAGTTCAGGAGGTCGTGGGCGAACTGGACGATCTTCGACTCCAGCAGGCCCAGTCGCTCGAAGGCGTTGCGCATGCGGGCAGTCCACGCCGACAGCCGCGCCGGCCACAGATCCCAGTCGGTGCCCCATCCTCCTCGCAAGACCGGCAGGCGCTCGCCGTACGGTGCGAGAGCTTCGAAGTAATCGATACCGTTGGATACGATAACCCGGTCTCCCGCCGCCCGATTCCGATTCCACTCATGCGCAGTCCGACTGAACTGATCGGTGAAGAAGCCGACGGCGTCATGTCCCGCTCCGAAAAGAGCGGTGAACGGAAGCTCAGGCGCTCGCGTTCGACCCGACCGGATAGCGTTGGCGACACCTTTTGCGGACAGGTGCGCGCGCGCCTCGGCGTAGCCACCGAACGACCGATTGTTGCCGCCAAATCTGTACCATTTCTTGAGGATCTCCTGCCCATCAGGTCCGCGCCACCGGAACGCGTCAGTCGCGTGCTCCTGATACGGCGTTTCCGTGCCGCACCCACAAACCCCTTTCCAGGAGAAGTCGACGCCGCTGCCCGCCCACAAGCTTGCCAGTCCCCAGGGGCTGGTGTGATTCTCGATGTACTGGGCCAAGCGAAAACGCAGCCCGTATTTGCGTTCGATCCGGCCGGGAAAATAGCCTGCCCGGATCGCGGCTTCGGTTGGCATGGCGCCATATAGCAGAACAAACGGGTTGAGCGGCACTGTGATGTGGCCGGACCGCATCGCGTCGATTAGCTTAGAAAACTGGCGAGGA
>CAYMJK010000403.1:0-6010 GCA_964390535.1 uncultured Phycisphaeraceae bacterium
AACGCGGTTTAGGGATATTGCGCTCTCTCCTCCGCCTACGCTCGCCCCGATGGCGAAGAAGAAGACTGTAAAGCGTTCCCGCGGGCGTGTGCTGGCGCCGCCTGAGCCGCCGCCGGCGGCCGACACCAGCGCCGCCGTCCGTATGGCGCTGGATGAGGTCGTCGGCCAGCCGGGCGCCATCGGCACGCTCGACCGCGCCCTGGGCTCGGGCCGGATTCATCACGCCTGGATCTTCTCCGGCCCGGAGGGTGTCGGAAAGCTGACCACCGCCCTCGCGCTGGCGGCGATCCTGCTCGATCCGACATCGGCGCCGACGTTCTCCGGGCAGGTGCGGCCGGATCCGCAGAGCCCCGTGCAGGCCCTGCTCCGCGAGGCCCGCCACCCCGATCTGCATCTGATCCAGAAGGAACTCGGGCGGTTCAGCGAGAAGGACTCCGTCCGCAAGTCCAAGTTCACCACCATCCCGAAGGATGTCATCGACCAGCACGTCGTCCGCGCTGCCGGGCTCGCATCGCAGATGACCGGCGGCCTTGCCCGCAAGGTCTTCATCATCGACGAGGCCGAACTGCTGGATGCGCCCGGCCAGTCGCAGTCGCAGAACGCGCTGCTCAAGACGCTGGAGGAGCCACCCCCGGGGACCGTGCTCATCCTGGTCACCTCCAACGAGGCCCGACCCCTGCCCACCATCCGCAGCCGCTGCCAGCGGGTGCGCTTCGGGCCCATGCTCGACGACATGCTTCGCGGCCGCTTCCCCGCCGAGTTCGGCGAGGCCGCGGCAGGCGCGATCGACAACTGGGCGAAGCGCCGCGTCGAGGGGGACCCCAACGCGAGCAAGGATGCCGCAAACCGGGCCGCGGCGAGGGCGCTCTTCGGCTGGGTTGCGCAGCGGTGGGGGGCCGAGCTCGCGCGCGCAGCGGGAGAGCCCGATCGGGCCGAGTCGGTGGCCGAGGCGATCGAACTCGCCGACCAGGCGTCGGAAATCGTGGCTCAGAATGTGCAGGCGGTCTTCGCCGCCGAATGGCTGGCGTCCGAGGCGACCCGGCGCCTCGCCTGAACGATTGCATGAGTGAGCGAATGCGAACGCCGCTCCATCCTACTCATCATTCATCGTTCATCATTTCCATCAAGCCTGGAGGCTGAGCGAACTCGGGCTCTCCGACGGCTGCCCGGTCTGCGGGGCCGGCGGGGGCGACCTGCCCGCGGCCTCCTCGCGCAGCTTCTCCATGAGCAGCACCCAGGTCTCGCGCTCGAACTCGAGCAGTTCGATGACGCGGTCCATCCGCGACGGGTCCTTCTCCATGCTCGCGTTGATCAGCTCGTTGAAGAGGAACATGTAGACCGACTGCACGCGGTCGCAGAGCTCCGGATTGTGCTCGCGCCGCACCGATGTCATGAGCTCCAGCACGATCGCCCGGCACTGGCTCACGCCGTTGAACGCCTGCTCGAAATCCCGCTTCTGCAGGCCCTCGCGGCCCATCCGGGCGAACCGGATGGCGCCGTCGATGAGCATCAGGCGCAATTCCTGCGGCGTCGCGGTGAGCACCTTCGTGCGGAGATACGTCTTGGCGGTGGCGGAATCTGTCATGATAATGCAATCGGCCGCGCTGCGGGCGGACTTCACCTCAGACCGGGCCGATCGAGCCGAGCGAAGACTGCTGCGACTGAAGCTGCCCGATCGCCCGCTCCATGGCGATGAACTGGCGCTGGAGGATCAGGCGCCGCGACTCCATCCGCACGTTGAACGCCTCGATCCTCTCTTCCTGCAGGCTGATCTGGCTGTCCAGCGCCCGGTTGCGCAGGGTCAGCACGCCGTCGACCGAGTTGATGTACCCCTTCGCGAACTCCTCCAGCCGGGCCACCACGCCCAGCGAACTGAACGTCTCCTTGGCCAGCGGGTCGTGCACGCTGACACCGCCCGGAAGGAGCTGCTTGCCGCCGCCGGCGCTGTCGATCTCCCGGGCGACGAACAGGTCCTTGACGCCCTCGGGATCCTCCGCGATCGCCGAGCGCAGCCGCTCGGCATCCAGCTTCAGCTCCCCGCCGGAGCCGATCGTGACCCCGACCTCGGCGAGATGGCTGAACGTGCCGGTGACGTTCTGCCCCGGCGAGTTGATGATCGCAAAGAGCTGCGCCCGGGCGCCCAGGGCCGCACTGTCTCCCAGCAGCACCCCGCGCTCCTCGGTCTCGGAGTTGTACCGGGTGTGGAAGTCGACGCGATCGACCAACTGGTTGAAGGCGTCGATGAAGCCCTGGATGCCGGTTTCAAGCTCCGTGCTGTCGGAACTGATCGACAGGGTCACCGGGTCGGCGCTCACCTGATGGGCCTGGATGGTGACATCCTGCAGCACGCCCTCGAAGCTGTTCTGCGACGAGGTGAGCAGGATGCCCTTCGCGGGGTCGCTGGACCCGAAGAACAGCCGGGCGTTCTGCCCCGCCTCCAGCGTCTGCAAGCCCAGGTCGAACCCGTCGGTGTCGATCAGGAAGCGCCCCTCCAGCCCCGCCGTGTCGGCGTTGAGGCTGAGGTGGAACGGCGTCGAGCCGGTCCCGTCGTTCACCAGCGAGGCCCGCACGCCGACCCCCGCGGAGTTGATCTTCGTCACCACGTCCGTCAGCGTGTCCTCCGCCTCGAACTCGACGACGGCTTCGTAGGAGCCGTCGATCACGTTCTCAGCGCCTGTCCCCTCGGCCTGTCCGTTGATCCGCAGGCGGCTGGCGACCGAGCCCGCCTCGTCGGCGATCTTGATCTTCACCGCCCCCGGGCTCCCGCCGCCGGAAAGATCCTCGACGATCTCGACGCCATCGCCCGTCGCGTTGATCCGCGCCGTCACCGCAAGGCCGGCGCTGTTGATCTCCTTGAGCACATCGTCGATGGTCCGGGCATCATCACCAATGTCCACGACCGCGGTGGCGCCGGTCGCGTCGGTGATGCGGAATTTTCCGGTCCCGATGCCGCTGCCGTTGTTCAGCGTGCTCAGCGCGGTCGAGCGCGAGATGTAGCGGTGCTGCAGGTTGCCGCTCGCGACGGCCGGCTCCATCACGCCCCCGGCGCCCGTGCTGACGCCCAGGGCCACTGCCGTGTCCGTCCCCTCCGGCCCGCCGCTGCCGACCACGACCAGCGCCCCGGCGCCGCCGGTGGTGTCGCTCAGGATGAGCCCCGTGCCGTTGGAGTCCAGGGAGGCGGTGATCGCGCCACCGGTCTGGCTCGCGATGTCGGCGAGCAGGCTGGAGACGTTTCCTTCCAGATCCAGCGTGATGCTGTGCATCGCCCCGGAGCGATCGGTGATGTTCAGCACGCCGTCGCCCAGGTTCCCCGAGCCGCCGAGCAGCGACTGCGTCAGCGTGGTGTTGAGCCCCGCGAAAATGCGCTTGCCGCTCAGCGTCGTCGCCGCCGACCCCACCAGCCCGAGGTCCGCCGCGGTGTTGCCCGCGGTCGAGGTGTTCTCCGTCACCGTGATCGTGCGGGCGCCGGTGGTGTCGGCGATCTCGAGGCCCTGACCGTCGGCCCGTACGCGGGCCTCCACGCCTGTCACCCCGCCGTCGGCGAGCGCCGTGTTGACCCGATCCAGCACGTGCTGCACCGAGGACGCCCGCGCCGTGACGACCTCGCCTTCCACGATGATGTCGCCGAGGCTCACGTTCACCGTCACGCCGTCGACATCGACCTTGAAGTCGTGGCCGCCGAAGACGTTGCCGATGTACACGCCCGCGTCATCGTTCAGGTCCGCAAGCTGCACTCCCGCGTGCAGCCCGTAGACGGAGTCGCCGGTGAGATCGCCCGCGACCGACTTGGCGATTCCGAGGCTCTCGGCCGTTCCGGCGCCATCGAGGCTCACCACCCGCAGGTTCTGCGCGCCGCCGGCCGTGTCGATCAGCTTGAAGGCGCCGTTCTCGACCGTCGCCGATACGCCGAGCCCCGCGCCGTTGATCGCATCCAGAACCTCGCTCACCGTTCCCGCGCGCGACAGATCCACGGTCGCGGCGGTCCCGTCGGTGTCGGTGATCTGGATCCGCCCGCGCTTGATGCCCGCCCCCGTGTTCAGGTCCGACAGGCTCACATCCCGGTCCAGCCGGGCCTCGATGCCCTCGAACGTGAACGATGTCGCCCCGAGCGCAGCGCCGGTCGCCGGATCGGCGAATCCCTTGCTCAGCAGGCTCTGCGTCGTCACCAGGCGATCGACGAGGAATGCGAACGATCCTTCCGGGGCCCCCGGCCGGGCTGTGGCCGTCAGCGCCTCCGGCTTCGAACTCACCGCGCTGCGGGCGTCGAAGGCCTTGCTCGTGCGCAGCGACGCGGCCGCCGTCTGCAGCGCCTTCAGGCGGCTGTTGATGTCCAGATATCCCGACTGCTGAACCTGCAACTGCGCCAGCCGCCGCTGCGCCAGCAGCCGCGGGCGCGACTCGACCTGCAGCAACTGCTCGATGAGCGAGGCGGTATCGATCCCGCTGAAAATCCCGATGCCGGTGGTGATGCCGCCCAAGGCGCGCTCCTTGCGTCCGAAAACCATGGCCCCGCGGACGAACCCGGACCCTCAATGGCGAGAACAAGATCGGCGAGCGCAACCGCCTCCCTGTAGCCCGAGTTGGGCTCGGTTACAGTTCCGCCCTTCCCCCCGCTGGGCCCCTCCGTTGACCGATGAAGGACTCTCGTTGACCAGCACCCACCACAGGCTGCGCCAGGCGACCCTGCTCATCAGCGCCCTGGTTGGAATCAGCGCGCTCGCCCTCGCGGGCCTTGCCGCGAGTTCGGCCGTCTGGTTCGTCCTCGGCTTCGAACTCGTGCTGGCGGCCTCGGCTGTTATCGGGCTTCTGTTCGGCCTCGGCCGGTTTGGACAGGCGCCGGCGATGACGCTCACGCTCCTTGCCGGGGCCGTGGCCACCTGCTCGGTCCTCGGCTATCTCTCGACGGGGGCGATCGGCCACACCATCGGGCCGCTGCCTCTGAAGCCTGTACTCCTGGCAAGGCTGGTGATCGCTGGGATTCTCGGCCTCGGCGCCATTCTGGCTGCGCTGGGGCCGCATTCGGGGCCGTGGGGGCGCCTGGCTCTTGGCGGGGCGATGATCCTGCTCCCGACCGCGGCGGCAGCAGCGCTTTTCGCGGGGCCGGGGCAGTCGGTCGTGGGCGCCGTTGCCTCGATGGGGGTTGTCGTGGCCGTCGCGGCAGCGACGATGGCCTTCCTGACCTGGGTCGGGCTGGTGGCGGCCGGGGGTCATATGATCATCACGACCTTTGAGCGAGCCCTGCCGGCGCCGTGGGAGGCCAGGCCACCCAGCCGGATCTCGGACATGCCGTCCGATAAGCAATGACGAAAGAGCCGGGGCCGCTCTTCCGAAGGACTCTCCATGATCGAAGCCATCGTCGTGTTCGGCGCACTGCTGTTCGTTGCCATCCTCGCCTTCGGGGCGGGGTTTCTCATGCGCCGGCGCAACGGCCAGCAGCAGACGACGATCCGGGCCCAGATGATCGCCGAGCGCGTGCGCACAGTCGGGCGCCTCGTGGGGCTCGAAGTCTTCGCCAAGGAGATCGCGACCGCGACGCAGGGGTGGGCCTGGGTGCCGCCGCTGGTGCTGAGCCAGGCGAAGCTCGCGATGATCTTCCACTTCGAGAAGCAGTACTGGATCGACCTGAGCCGGCTGAGCAACGCTGACGTCGAGCCGCAGGGCGAGGGGCGCTTCCGCATTCACCTGCCGGCGCTGGAGTCGAGCATCCGCCTCACGGATGTCACGCCGTATGACATTCAGGCGGGCAAGGCGCTGGGTCTGGTGGACATCATCCCGATGAACGCCGACCGGCAGCGCAACCTGATGAGCCAGGCGCAGGAGCAGGCCCGCAATCTGTTCTCCGACAAGGACGATTCGTACCGGGCGGATGCGATGCGCAGCATCGGGCGGCAGCTCCGCAGCCTGCTGGGCCTGTTCGACATCCAGGTCGAGATCCTGTGGCGCGAGGCGGCCCCGGAGCACGGGCTGACGGTGGCGGATCGGGCCGAGCGGTTGATCGGCGTGGCGTAGG
>CAYMJK010000404.1:0-4700 GCA_964390535.1 uncultured Phycisphaeraceae bacterium
GCGCCGCCGGCGCCCGGCCGATCGCCTCAGCCGCGAGCTGGACCACTGGCAGGCCGGCGAGATCGGCCTCGGCGACCGGTTCCCACGCCAGTTCGCGCCCCTCCTGGCGGGCCACGATCAGCGCCGTGGCGCACGCGGGGACGCTGCCGCCAGCGCGGTGATGATCCACGAGCCGCGCTGTCGGAACCTCGATCCCGCTCTTGAGCAGCCGGATGCGGCTGAGGACGATGACGCGGACATCCACGCCGCGCCAGCGCATGCCGGCGATCTGCCGCGGGCTCACCCGCGCGCCGGAGAGCGCCGCCTGAATCCACAGCGAGAAGAACTGGCCGAACAGGATGAAGCCGGCGCCCAGCAGCAGCGAAAGCGCGACAGTCAGTGCGATGGCAAGTTCCCGCGGCATCGCGTTCGCCCCCTCGCCCCCTCGCCCCCGTCCGCCCCTCGCGCCCAGTCGCCCCCTCAGGTGATCTCCCGCACCTTCATGTCGAACTCGGTGACATGCGTCACCTTGACGCGGGCGCCGCGGCGCACCAGCCCCGTCTCGCTGGAGGCGTCGTGCCGCTGCCCGTCGATCTCGATGACGCCGATGGGACGCAGGTCGTTGAGCGCCACGCCCTCGGCGCCGAGCAGGGCCAGCCGCGCCTCGCGCCGCTGACGCTCGACCTCGCGCCGCCGCTGCTCTTCTTCCTCGCTGGGCACGCCCATCATGGCGCGCCCCACGCGCGAGCCCGTCCACATCTTGATGCCGAACGCGATCATGATCGGCGTGAGTACCAGCAGCGCCAGCGTCCCGGTCAGGCCCCACGTCAGATCGTGCATGAACAGCCCGACCAGCCCTGCGATCGCGACCAGGGCCGCGAGGATCGCGATGATCCCGCCGGAGGGCACGAAGATCTCCAGCACCACAAGCACCAGCGCCAGGCCCACCAGCGACAGACCCCAGATCAGCGGCGTCACGCGCTCGCTCCCGAGCCGCCGTGCTCATCCGCCGGCGCTACCAGGATGCGGCCCATGTCCGCCAGCGCCACCACCCGCACCCGCCTGCCGGCCTCGATGTAGCCCATGTCGGCGCGGGCCTCGATGATTTCGCCCCCGTCGTCCAGTTGAATGCGCCCGATCGGGCGCAGCGGGCTCGTCACCACCCCCTCGGCGCCGATCTGCACCGCCGGGGCTGGCGCCGGGGCCATCGCCCCGAGCAGTTCATCGCGCCCCTCCCCCGGGTCGGCGTCGCGGAGGATCAGGGCGTTGAAGAGGGGGATCGAGCCGAGGCGTTTGGACAGGAAGTACATCCCCACGCCCGATGTGCCCATCGCCAGCAGCACCGTCACCAGGCCCCGCAGCGCCTGCGATGTGGCGCGGCCCGGCTGCTCGAAGCCGCCGTCCGGCCCGCCGACGAACGTCCCCACCAGCCCCGCAAATAGCAGCGCCAGCCCGCCGACGCCGAACAGCCCGACCCCGGGCGTCACCAGCACCTCCAGCAGAATCAGCAGGATGCCGGCGCCGATCGCGGCGATCTCCCACCACTGCGCCATCCCGATCATTGCCGACGGCGCCAGCACCCCCAGCAGCGCGGCAATCGCCACCGCCCCGGGCGCCGAGACGCCCGGGCTGGTCATCTCCAGGAACATCCCCATAAGGAAGATCGCGATCAGGATGCCCTGGACCCAGAGCTGCGACAGGAACCGCACCAGGTGTTCCGACCACGTCTCGCGCAGGCGCATCATCCGCTCGGCCGCGAAGAACGCCTTGAGTTCCTCGTCGTTCTGGATCGTGTCATCGGCGAACCCGTACTTCACGAGCAGGTCATGGGTCAGCAGCACCGGGCTCTTACCGTCGGCGACGTAGGCCACCTCGCGCCACTGCCCGCGATCCTCCATGCTGAGCTTCGGGCGCTGGGTCGGCTGCTCGAGAGCCGAGGTCACCTCGTCCACGAACTGCTCCAGCCCGGGCGCCGCGGGCTGGAACAACTCCTCGGCATCCGGATCCGCCTCCGGCGCCGCCTGCAGTTTGTAGCCGTCGTCGCGGCTAGGGTCAGGCGCCATGTCGGTCCCGCGCTCGCCGATCTCGAAGGAAGGGATCTCCGGCGCGCCGCGGCGCGGCTCGCGCCCGAACAGCAGTTCATACTCCGCAGCGTCGATGAACAGGCGCTGCGACGGGTCACTGACGCGCTCGACCAGCCACAGCTCCACGCCGAGGGTCACGAACCCCTGCACCAGCTTCTCGTCGTACCCGTTGCGCCGGGCCGAATCGACCAGGTCAACCAGCAACATCGACAGGTGCTTCTGGCGATCGCTCTCGGACATCGGCACGTGGAAGATGCCCAGCGCTGTCAGCACCGGCAGGGCGTTGCCCAGCGTCGCCGGATCGGCTGCGACCAGGTCGCGGCACGCGACCCCGAGAAGCGCCCCCCCACTGATCGCCTCGTGATGCACCCAGGCGACGGTGTTCGCGATCGATGAGCCCTTGATGTCGCTGGACACCGCCGTCACCGAAGAAATCGCTCCGCCCGGGGTGTCCAGCTCCAGCACGATGGCGTCCGCCCCCGAGGCCTCCGCCAGCCGGATCCGCCGGCGCACGCTCTTGACGGTCACGGCGTCGATGCCTCCGTCGATCACGATGATGGCGACATCATCCGCCTGGCGCGAGGCCGTGGCCCCCACCGGGGCCTCCTGCGAGGCGACCGGCCGCGCGGCGTCCTGCGGCCCGCTCGCCGCCATCGCCACGAGACTGACCAGCAGGCCCGCCAGCGACAGCAGTCGCCTGAAACTCTTCCCGGATTGGGTCTGGGCCGGCGCCATCATCGAATCATAGATCGACGCGCAGGATCGGTTTCTTCCGCCGATCGCGGGGCGAGCCCAGCGCCCGGCGGCCTCTCAGGTTCACCCGGGCAGGGAGAAGCCGCTCCGGCTCTGCTCGACGGTCCACCGCATCGGCTCGCTGCGGCAGTCGATGTGGACGGAGAAGAACTCGGCGGCAGACGCCTGCGGGGCGCCCTCTGGCGGCTCGTGGGCCCGCACCAGCGGCCAGATCACCCGCCGGTCGGTCTCCGGCAGCGGCAGACCGTCCAGTTCATCCGGCCGGAACCACTCCAGGCGACCCTCCGGGATCTCCTTGGGCGCCAGCTCGACCGGTCCCAGCACCCGGAAGTAGAACAGCAGCCAGTGCCCCCGCCCCTCGTACGCCCGTTCGCTGATCAGCCCGATCAGCCGCAGCCGCTCCGGCGGAATGTCCAGCCCAGCCTCCTCGCGGATCTCCCGCCGGGCGCACTGGGCCGGCGACTCGCCGCTGATGACATCCAGCTTCCCGCCGATGGGCGAACAGAGCCCGAGATTCGGGCTGCGGGTCCGGCGGATGAGCAGAATGCGCCCGTCGGCGTCCCGAAGGTCACACAGGCACGCCAATTGGTACGGAAGCTCGGCCACAGGCCAGCGTAGGGGGAAGAGGCGCCAATGAATGACGCCCGCTTCAGGCGGCGTCGGTGGCGGCGCCGGGGCAGCGCTGCGCCCAGCGGGCGCAGGCGTCCAGCAGGGAGGCCCGCGCCACCGGCTTGGTCACGAAGTCGTCGCATCCCGCCTCCAGCCGGCGGGCCCGGTCGCCGGCGGTCACCTGCGTCGTCAGCGCGATGATCGGCCGGTCGCATCCGCCGCAGCGCAGGCGCCGGGTCGCCTCCAGGCCGTCCATGCCGGGCATCTCGGTCTCCATGAGCACCAGGTCGAATGGCCGTCCGGCGCCGAGAGCCGCAAGGGCGCGGGCGCAGGCGTCGGCGCCGGTCTCCTCGATTTCGACTTCGGCCCCCGCCCGGCGGAGCTGGAAGGCGATCAGGCGCTGCTCATGGGATGCGGGCTCCACCAGCAGGATTCGGGCGTTCAGTGATTCGCCGGCGGGATCGCCGGCCGGTTCGTCGGCCATGGCGTCGGGAAGCGCCCCCCGGAGGTCGGCGAGGTCGTCCAGCAGGCCGAGCAGGTGGCGGCCGTTGCGCACGATGGCGTCGATGGCGGCGGCGCGCTGGGGCTCGGGCAGGTCCCCGGCGCTTCGGAGGGTCTCGGCGTGGCGCAGAATGACCGCCACCGGCGCCCGGAAGGCGTCGCTCAGGTCTCCGAGGGCCGCGACTGGAGCGGAGTGAGCGTGGGAGACGTTTCCGCGCGACTGGCCCCCTGCCTCGGCGCTGGATCGATCGCCCCGCGCGATGCGGCGGAGGGCGCTGCCGACTTGAGCGATCACGCCGAAACGGGGCAGCGCCACGCGTGACGCCGATGCTCCCTGCTGCGCGGTCCGGTCGCTCATCCTGGCCTCCATGCCCCGCCCCGGCGGCGGGCGCGAGGTTAGTCATCGGACGTTCCTGCGCGGCGGATAAGCGACAAGGTCCGGAAGCGTCTCGCGCTTCACGATCGCGGGCGCGGGCGCCCGATACCGTCTGCGTCGCGCGGGCGCCGGATTCCGACCCGCCGGATCACGGAGGATCGCTGGTGGAACCCTGGGGCGCCGGATCGGTGGTCATGATCGGGATTGGCGGCTGCGGCATGTCCGGGCTGGCGCGGATCCTGCGCAGCGCGGGAGCGAGGGTGTGGGGATCCGACAACGTCGCATCACCGGTTACCGACCTGCTCGCCGCTGAAGGCTTCACGATCGATTTGCGCCAGGATGGGACGCTGCCGCGGGATGCGGGGCTCGTGATCGCTTCCGCGGCGATAAAGCCCGAT
>CAYMJK010000405.1:0-7251 GCA_964390535.1 uncultured Phycisphaeraceae bacterium
TGCTCGCGGTGGCGCTGGCGCCGCTGCTGACCTCGTGGGGGCCCTGGGCGCCGCCGGAAGCGAGCGATGGCGGGCTGCCATGGTGGGCCCTGCCCGCGCTCATCGGCCTGATCCTCGCCCCCGCCGGCTTCCTCGGCGACATCGCGATGTCCGCGGCGAAGCGCGAAGCCCATGTGAAGGAGAGCGGCAACCTCCTCCCGGGCCAGGGCGGCATGCTCGACCGGATCGACAGCCTGACATTCACCGCGCCCGTCTTCTTCACGCTGCTGCAACTGGCCGACTGGCCGGGCCGGGCGTCATGACCGGCGCCCCGCGAGCTGTGCGCAGCGTGAACATCGCCATGGCGATCACGATCGCGCGCACCCCCGCGCCGCTGGCGCTGCCCGTGCTCGCGTACTTCGGGCTGCGGTGGTGGTTCATCGGCCTGATCGCGGCGGTCTGGGCCCTGGACTGGCTCGATGGCAAGCTGGCGCGAATACTGGACCAGCATTCACGCCTGGGCGCACAACTCGACAGCCTCGGCGACGCCCTGCTCTTCGGGGCGATGATCCCGAGCCTCTACTGGCTGCGCCCGGATTTCCTGCGCGATGACTGGATCTTCATTGCCGCGGCGGTCGGCAGCTACGGCCTGGCGATGGCGATCGGGATCGCGCGGTTCGGCCGGCCGCCCTCCTACCACACGCGGGCGGCCAAGATATGCGCGCTGCTGGTGGCGGCAGGGGCAGTCATCCTCTTCGCCGACGGGCCCGCATGGCCCGTGCGCATCGCGCTGGTCGCGGTGACGGGCGCTAACATCGAATCGATCCTCATCTCCCTGGCGCTGCGCGAGGCGCGGACGGACGTGGCCTCGATCTTCTGCGTGTGGCCCGCTCGCCGCAATCACGCAGCGCCGCGCTCTGAACCTGACGCGTCGGAGGAGTGTCCATGAACGCTCTGAAGATCCTGCACATCTCGGATCTGCACCTCGGCGAGCCGTACTCGTCCGAGATCGGCGACGCCCTCGTGCGCGCCGCCCCGCGCATCGATCCCGATCTCGTCGTCGCCAGCGGTGACTTCACGCAGCGCGCGAAGGAGGCCCAGTTCGCCGGGGCCCGGGAACTGCTCGACCGCCTGCCGCCGGCGCCGCGGGTGGTGATCCCCGGAAACCACGATGTGCCGCTGTACCGCATCTTCGAGCGGCTCTTTGACCCGTACCGCCATTATCGGCGCTTCATTTCGCCGGACCTCGACCAGGTGGTCCGCGTTCCGGGGGCCGTGATCGTCGCCCTCAACTCGACAGCGCCGCGCCGCGCCATCACCAACGGCCGCATCGACCCGCGCCAACTCGACTTCTGCCAGCGCGCCCTCGCCGACGAGCCGGAGGAGACGCTCAAGGTCGTCGTCACCCATCATCACTTCCTGCGGGCCCCTGACTACGAACGCGACCAGGTCATGCCGAACGCCATCCGCGCCCTCGACCGCCTCATCCGCCTGCGCGTGAACCTGATCCTCGGCGGCCACCTGCACCGCGCCTACGTCGGCAACTCGCTGGACATCTATCCCGGCGCCGACCGCCGCCACGCGGTCATCGTCGCCCAGTGCGGCACGACGACCTCCCGCCGCGGCCGCGGGAAGGAGCGCAACATGAACTCCTTCAACGTGATCGAGGTTGACGACGACCACATCGACATCGCGCACCACATGTACTTCCACGAGCTGGAGGCCTTTGCCCCGGTCAGCCAGCACCGCTTCCCGCGCCAGGTCCGCCAGTACCTCGGCGAGATCGAGCACGCGCGCGAGGAGGGGGGCGAGGCCGCCGCCGAAGCCGTCGAGGAGCAGATGGGAGCCCCCGACGGCGATTGACGGGGTTGGTCGCGGCGCATCGTGCCACCGATGTCGGCTTTGCGACATCGGTGTTCGCTACACCCCGAGCTCCGCCCGCGCGTCGAGCAGGCGATCGCGGATCCGATTGCTCGCGTCCGCCATCGCCCGCCGCTCGCGCATCCGGATGGCGCTGTACGGCGTTGCCGCCGCTTCGCCCTCGTGGAAGTGCGGCGCCACCAGCGCCTCCGCCGCCTCGCAGGCGGCACGGACCTGCTCGGCGGTCTCCCCCGACAGCAGCGGCGCAAACGGCGTGAACTGGCTCAGCACACCGATCCAGTTGTGCCGGAAGATCAGCAGCGACTGGTCCGACCACGTCTCCTCTTCGCTGGAGATCTTCTTGGCCGCGACCTCGGTCGCCAGCGCGACCATGCCGTCGAAGTGGCCGGCGGCGCTGAAGCGGTCACGCTCGCCCAGCTCGCGCTGCAGCCGCTCGATGCTGGCAACAAGCTCCGCCGCATGCGGCGCCGCCGCCCCGACATCCTCGTACCCGAACAGCAGCGCCTCGATCTTGTGGAAGCCGCGGAAGTCCTCATCCATCTCGCCCGCTTCGAACGCGTAGGGCCGGGCGTCGATGTCGCTGTCCGCCTCGGGAAAGCTCGCCGCCAGGGTCTCGATCTCCTCGTACGGCGGCCGCGAGGCGATGTACGCGCGGCGGGCGGCCGCGAGATCGCCCGACGCGATGGCGTCGCGCAGCTTCCGCACCAGCGGCGCCTGATCGACGCACCGGCGCTGGAAGTAGGCGACGCCCTCGGCCACAGCGCTGGCGAGCTCGGGCGGGTCGCCCGCAGTCGGGCGCCGAAGCGCGCCCGCCGCCCTACCCCCCATTGCCCCCATTGCCGCCCCCGCCGCGGCAAGCCCGGCGCCACCGGCGATCGAAGAAAGGAGCAGTTCGCGTCGATTCATCGTCCATGCCTCCTGGGCGGGAGAAGGCGCCGCCACCAGCCGCCGCGGCCGACCGCAGCAGCTCGATGGGCTCTCCCGAGCCGTCGTGATTTCGTGTGATTGGGTGAATTCGCGAGTTCAGGCCAAGGCTAGCCACGCTGAGATGCCCCGGCCCGCGCCCGAGCGGCCCCCGTCGCCGGCAGAATGGGCCATGCCGCCGGACAGCGTCAGGACGCTGGATCCGGCAGCATGGCGGAACGCTGCCCGGACTGCGAACGTGGGCGAGCCCGTCGCGATCTGGAGGCGGCTACTGTGTCTGCCGCATTCCCGACACGGCGCCCGTGTAGGAGAACAGGAACTCGCCGTTCAGGTCGAAGACCTCCGTCAGGAACGGCCCGCTGAAGGCGTCAGGCCCCGCGAGCGTGAGGGTGCTGGTCACCTTGTAGGTGGCGGGCCCCCCGGCATCGAGAAAGCCGAAGAAGGTGGTGTCGTAGCTCATCGGGCCCGAGCGAGCGCTCCTTCCCACACCCGTCCCGACCGACGGATCGATGTTGACGATCGAGCCGTCGCCATCGAATGTCGTAAAGTTGAGGAAGGGCGGAATCCCGGACACCGGATCCGGCGTGCCAACGACCTCCCAGCTTCCAGCAAGCCGGTTGGGAGGCGCGGCGGCCGGCCCCATCATGGCGGCCGTGAGCGGAAGGGCGGCACACACTGCCAGGAGGCCGGAAAGGCGGTTCTTGCTGAGCATTGTTACAATCCTCTGGTTGGGTCCTCGAGTGAGGACGGCTGGCTGGTCGCCGGCCAATCGGCGACCTCGGCCCATGCTACTGACCAGCGCAAATCGTTCCTGACTGCCCGCTGACGTTTCAATGACCATTCGCTCACCATTGCAAGCGCCGCCCCTGCCGCCTTCCGGCGCCGTATTCCGCTTCGGGGACTTCCAGCTCGATGTCGATCGGCGCACGCTCACGGGCCCCGCGGGCGCGGCGCCGCTCCAGCCGAAGGTCTATGACCTGCTGCTCCTGCTCGTCCGCAGCGGCGATGTCGTCGTCACCAAGAGCCAGTTGCTCGACGCCATCTGGCCGGGCGTCGTCGTGACCGAAAGCGTCCTGACCAGAGCCGTCCACGCCCTGCGCATCGCCCTTGATGACGACGCCTCGGATCCGCAGTACATCCGTGCCCTCCGCGGGGTAGGCTACCGCTTCGTGGCGCCGGTGACCTGCGACGGCGCCGCCGCGCCCCGCGCCGCGGCGCCGTCGCTGGCGATCCTCCCCTTCCACGCGCTCACCGAACCCCGCGACGAGGCGCTGGAACTCGGCCTCGCCGACACACTCATCTCGCACCTGTCCCGGCGGCCGGACCTGCTCGTCCGCTCTCTCGCCTCCGTCCGGGCCTGCCTCGCTGCCGCGGGCGAGCCCGCCGAGGCCGCGAGGCTTCTCGGTGTGGATTTCTACCTCGAAGCCACCGCGCAGATGCGCGAGCAGCGGCTGCGTGTCAACGCGAGGCTCGTCATGGTCGATGATGGCGCAGTGGTCTGGAGCGAGTCGTTCGATCACGCCTTCTCCGATGTGTTCGAGTTGCAGGATGCGCTGTGCGCGCAGATCGCCTCACGACTCGCGGCCCATGTGAACGAAGAGGACGTGGCCGAGGCCCGCGGCGCCTCGGTCGCGCCCGAGGCGTATCGAGCCTTTCTGGAAGGGCGTCTGTTCGCCGGCAGGCACACCAGGTCGGACCTGCTGGAGGCCGTCGAGCAGTTCGAACGGGCCCTCGACCTGGCGCCCGGGTACGCAGAAGCCTGGGCGGCGCTGGGCGAGTGCCACGAACTGCTCGGCACCGAGGGCGGCGATCAGGCCGCCGCGCACTACACCGCCGCACGCCGCGCTGCCACCCGCGCCCTGGCCCTGACGCCCGCCCTTCCAGACGCCGCATGTCTGATCGCCAAGATCGCATGGCAGTACGACTGGGACTGGCGCGCTGCAGAGTCGGCTTTCCTCAGCGCAATCGAGCGTTATCCGAACATCGCCGAACTGCACATCCATTACTCCGACTACCTCTGCCTCCTCGGCCGCCCCGAAGAGGGGGTCGAACAGGCTGAGCGGGCGGTCGCCATCGACCCCGTCTCCCCGTGGTTCAACACGCTGCTGGCCCAGGGGCTCCACATGTCGCGCCGGTACGACGACGCCGTGCAGCAAGCGGACCGCACGCGGCGGCTGGCGCCCGATTTCCCCTTCGTGCATCTCTTCGCCGGCCTGGCCCAATTCTGCGCCGGCCGCCGGGAACAGGGGATCGCGCGCCTGCGCGAGGGCGTCGCCACTGGCCGCGCCGACTTCACCGCCGCACTTGGCCTCTGCCTCGGCCTCGCGGGGCGAACCGACGAAGCTCGAGCCGTTCTGGCCAGCTTACGCAGCGAGCCAGGCGTCGGGCCCTTCAGCCTGGGCCTCGCACTGCTCGGCTGTGGCGAGCCGGAGCAAGCGGCCCGACAGTTCGAAACCTGCATCGAGCGCAGGGACTGGCACATCCTGCTGCTCGGCGCCGACCCGATCTTCGATTCCTACAGAAAGCACGAGAGCTACGGAGCCCTGGCACAGCGCATCGGCTTGCCCGGTGGAGCAGCGCGCATTGCGCCAGCCCTTGACGGGGCGGTCCAGGTCCCGCCTGCCACATGAGGCGGTCATCGACATAGGACATAGGAATGGTCGCGGCCGGTCGCAGGCGCCGCGACCCGATCAGGCGCGCCGCAAGGCCGCGTCAGGCCGGCGCCGATTCGCCCATCTTCAGGGCCCGCTCGCGGATCGCATCCATCAGTTCACGGGCCTCGTTGGCCATCCGGGTGTTCGGGAAGTCGGCGATGATCCGCTCGCCGATGCTGGCGGCGACATCCCACTGGCGGTCCTTGACGGCGAGCTTGAACTGCGCGCCGAGATTCTCCCGCGCCTTACCGATCACGCCGCGGGCGACCTCGCGGAAGGGCTCGGCGTCCGCCTCGGTGAGATAGGCGTCGAGTTCCTTCATCAGTTCGATCGCCTCATCGACATCATCCGCCTGGGCCGCCTCAAGGAAGCGGCGCTCCAGGTCATGCCGGTACGTCTCGCGGGCCTGCTCGACGCGCCGGCGCAGGCCATCCACCCGCGGCGACTCGGGATACAGCCGGCCGATGCGGGCCGCCTCGACCATCGCGGCATCCCAGCGGCGCTGCACGATCAGACCATCCAGCAGGGAGATCGCCTCGGCGACCGAGCGATCCTGCGTGCGGGCCCTGCCCCGTTCGATGCGGGCCCGGAACTCCTCGGCATCCGCCCGATACCCGAAGCGCTCCGCGAGCTCCTTCACGAGCACCATCGCGGCGTCCCAGTCCTCTGCTGCGACATCCTCCTCGATGGCGCGGCGCAGCAGGGAACGCTCGCCCTTGCGGTTCAGCACGCGCCGGGCATCGTCGGACAGCGACGCCTGCTCGGCGAACCGGCGCAGATCCTCGGCGACACTCCCCATGTGGCCCGAGAGCTCCTTCTGCCCGCGCCGGACCCGCACCAGCAGCGTTGCCAGCGGGATCAGCATCAAGCCCAGCAGCATCAGCGACGCTGCCGCCGTGAGCCCGAGTTCGTGCGGCGGCCGATCGGAGAACCACCCGGCCGACCAGATCAGCCCGGACGCCGCAATGGCGTAGGCGAGAATGAAGAAGCCCGTCGCGAGCGCTGCGCCCGATGATCTCCTGCGGGGGCGGGTGCTCGGCGCCTCGCGGTCGGTTCGCTCGTCAGCCATGTCAGAAGCCTCCTGCATCAAAAGCCGCCTCCCCTGGCGCCGGCCCGGAAGTTCAACGCCTGTCCGGGCCTTGTCATTCGTACCATTCGCCAATGACCGCTTCCCGTTCCACCCCCGGCGCCCCCGATGCCCGCCCAGCTGGCTCCCCAGAGCCCGGATTCGCCCTCCGGCGGCTCGAACTGGGCCCCTTCGCCACCAACTGCTACGTCTACGCCCCGGCGGGCGCCGGCGGCGCCCCCTGCTGGATCATTGACGCCGGGATGAACCCCGAGCCGCTCATCGAGGCTGTCCGGGCGAGCGGGCTGGCGCCGGAGCGGCTGATCCTGACCCACGCCCACCTCGACCACATCGCCGGGGTGGACGCCGTGAGCCGGGCGTTCCCTGGGATCGAGTTGCTGATCCACGAGGCTGAGCGCGATTGGCTGGGTGACCCGAACCTGAACCTCTCCGGCGGGTATGGCCTGCCCATCACCTGCCGCGCGGCCGATCGGATGCTGCGCGACGGGGACGAGCTGACGATCGGGGACGAGACATGGCGCGTGCTGCACACGCCGGGGCACTCGCCGGGCGGAATCACGCTGCACGATGCCGAGCGCGGCGTCGCCTTCGTCGGTGACACGCTCTTCGCCGGGAGCATCGGCCGACACGACTTCCCGGGCTCTGACTTCGACACGCTGGCGCGGAGCATCCGCGAGCGCCTGTACACGCTGCCGGAGGAGACGGTGGTTCTCCCGGGGCACGGCC
>CAYMJK010000406.1:0-5908 GCA_964390535.1 uncultured Phycisphaeraceae bacterium
CCCGCCGAAACCCATGGCTGAGCGCCTGGGCCGGAGGGCTCGTGCTGCTGGTCATTGCCCAGGGTGTCGCCGGCGGCCTCCGCGTGCGCGAAGCAAGCCCGATTTACGGCCTGCTGCACGGAATCACCGCCCAGGTCTTCCTCGGCCTGCTTACCGCGCTCGTCGCCACCATCGCCGGCGCGCCCGGCCCATCGGCCCTCACGCGCCGGCTCGCCTCGCTCCTCGCCGGCGCCCTGCTCATCCAGCTCTCGCTCGGCGCCACCTATCGCCACCTCAGCCACGCGCCGGAGCCCGCGGCGGGCGTCGTCCACATCCTCTGGACCCACGTCGTCTTCGCTTTCGCCGTCGTTGGGATCGCCATGGCCGCCGGCGCCCGGCTTCGCCGCCCGAAGCGCCCGAAGGACCCCCAGGACGAGCCCGCCCCCGGCAACCACCGCCTCGGCTCCGCCATCATCCACAGCGTCTCCGCCCAACTTCTGCTCGGCGTCGGCGCCCTCATCGCCGTGATGCTCGCCCCGGGCGGCCCAACGCCCACCAGCGACACCGCCGCCGCGGCAGAGCCTGCCCCCGCCCTCGCCGCCATCATCACCGTCGCCCACCAGGCCAACGGCGCCCTGCTGCTGGCCCTCGCCGCCGTCGCCCTCGCCTGGTCCTGGCGCCATTCCAGACAAATCGCTTCCTGATCCACCCGAAATCGGGCACAATGTCGGTGTGCCACTGACCTGCTCTGAGGTCAGTGCCCTCCGTGGACCGGCGCCCGTGATCAGGATCGGGGTCGGAGACGAAACCACGGAGCCACTGACCTCGGAGCAGGTCAGTGGCACGGCTGCGCCCGCAATGCGGCCCCCGCGCCGCCGTTTGCCCGCCGGAAGGAAGCCCGATGCCCGCCCAGCCCGCAACCCGCCGACGCAGCGAACCGATGCGCCCCATCGGCGCCGGCGACTTCGGCTACGACCAGGCCCGCCACCTGCTCTGGCGGGCCGGATTCGGCGGCACGGCGGCCCAGATCCAGACGCTCGTCGGCTGGGGCCCCGAGCGCGCCGTTGATCATCTCCTCGAGGTCGAGAAGGTCCCGTTCGAGTCGCCCCCCGCCGACCTCTTCGACGCCGGCGTCATCAGTCCGCCCACACCCGAGCAGCGCCGCGCGTACGCCGCCGCCCGCCGCGCCCGCGACGAGGACACCCTCGCCCGCCTCCGGGCCCGCCAGCAGGAGGCCGAGCGCACCGACCGGCGCCAGTTCCGCCAGGTGCAGCGCTGGGGGCTCACGCGCATGATCGAATCGCCGCGCCCGCTCGAAGAGAAGATGACTCTCTTCTGGCACGGCCACTTCGCCACCAGCTACCGCACCATCGAAGACAGCTACCACATGTACCGGCAGAATCAGCTCTTCCGGGCGAGCGCCCTCGGCAACTACGGCGAGCTGATGTACCAGATCATCCGCGACCCCGCGATGATCGCCTATCTCGACAACAACGACTCCCGCCGCGACAGGCCCAACGAGAACCTCGCCCGCGAGCTCATGGAACTCTTCAGTCTCGGCGTCGGCGCCTACACCGAGCAGGACATCAAGGAGGGCGCCCGCGCCCTCACCGGCTACACCTTCCGCGACGACGAGTTCCACTTCAACGAGCGCAACCACGACCCCAACCCGAAGCGCATCCTCGGGCGCACAGGCGCCTTCGACGGCGACGGCTTCGTCGCCGCAATCCTCGCCCAGCGGGCCTGCAGCCGCTTCATGGCCCGCAAGCTCTACCGCTTCTTTGCCGCCGATGTCCCCGAGCGCGATGACGATACCGACCCCGAGGCCCGCGAGGTGATCGACAGCATGGCCGAGACCTTCGCCCGGCACAGCTACGACCTGCGCCCCGTCCTGCGCGAACTCTTCCTCAGCGAGCACTTCCACGGCAGCGCCATCCGCGCCCAGCAGATCAAGAGCCCCGCCCAGCTCGTCATCGGCGCCGTCCGCTCACTGCTCACACCCGTGCGCGATCTCGGCGCCCTGCTCGACGCCATGGACCTCATGGGCCAGAATCTGCTGGCGCCCCCGAGCGTCAAGGGCTGGGATGGCGGCCGCTCCTGGATCAACACCTCCACCCTCTTCGTCCGCCAGAACACGCTGAGCTTCCTGCTCACCGGGCGCAAGCCCGCCGGCGTCGATCCGCTCGCCGACCGCGAGAGGTACGACCCCGCCCCCGCCCTCGCCGAACTCGAGCGCGCAGGCCCCGGCGCCGCGAAGGACGCGGAGAAGGTCATCGACTATCTCCTCCGATTCATGCTCGGCCGCGCCCCCGACCACGCCCAGCAGACCCTCCGTGACTTCGTCGCCGCCAACGGCGAGGAAGTCACCCCCGACATGACCATCGGCCTGATGCTGCTGATCACCGCGATGCCGGAGTACCAGCTATGCTGAAATGGCAAAGCGCAAATGGGCAAATGGCAAATGCCGAGCCCATCTCCGAATTTGCCATTTGCTGTTTGTCCATTTGCCATTTCGCGGAGCACCGCCCGTGAACCTCGACAACACCCCCGCCTACACCCGCCGCGCATTCATCGCCCAAGGCCTCACCCTCGCCAGCGCGACGCTCACCCTCCCCGCCTTCCTCCAGCGCTCCGCCTTCGGCCTCCCTCAGCCCGCCGGCGGCATGACCTCCATCCCCGGCGTCGATGAGGATCGCATCCTCGTCGTCATCCAGCTCTCCGGCGGCAACGACGGCCTCAACACCGTCATCCCCTTCGGCGAGGACGCCTACTACAAGGCCCGCCCCGGCATCGGCGTGCGCGCCGATCAGGCGCTCAAGCTCGACGACCGGCTCGGCGTCGGCCTGCATCCGCGCATGACCGCCCTCAAGAACCTCTACGACGAGGGCCTGTGCGCCATCGTGCAGGGCGTCGGCTACCCCAACCCCAACCGCTCACACTTCAAGAGCATGGACATCTGGCACACCGCCGACACCAGCGCCACCGGCGACGGCTGGCTCGGCCGCTACTTCGACAGCCAGTGCTGCGGCTACGGCGCCGGCGAAAGCGGCGCCCCCCCCGCCGAACTCCCGGCCGAGCGCCCTTCCGAGGCCACCGGGCCGCCCGGCATCGCCCTCGGCCGCTCCGCCCCCCTCGCCATGCAGGGACGCAAGGTCATGCCCGTCAGCTTCGAGACCCCCGACCTCTTCCGCTGGACCGGTCAGGATCTCGCCGCCCCACTCGCCGACCCCTACGAAGCGCTCAACCGGCGCACACCGCCGCCCGAATCCGCCGGCGCCAACGTGGACTTCCTCACCCGCACCGCCCTCGACGCCCAGGTCTCCAGCGACCTCATCCGCAAGGCCGTCTCCCTCCGCCCGCTGGTGGACTACCCCCGCAGCGCACTCGGCCGCCAGCTCGCCATGATCGCCCAGATGATCCGCGCCGGCCTCAAGACCCGCGTCTATTACGCCACCCTCGGCGGCTTCGACACCCACGCCGGCCAGGGCGGCCCCCAGGGCGCCCACGCCAATCTCCTCAACCAGTTCTCCAGCGCCCTCGGCGCCTTCTACGCCGACCTCGAGGCCCAGGAGAACGAGCAGCGCGTCCTCACCATGACCTTCAGCGAGTTCGGCCGCCGCGTCAGCCAGAACGCCAGCGGCGGCACCGACCACGGCACCGCCGCCCCCATGTTCCTCTGCGGCCCGATGGTCCGCCCCGGCCTCCTCAGCCGCCACCCCTCCCTCACCGACCTCGACTCCGGTGACCTGAAGTTCGAGGTCGACTTCCGGTCTGTCTACGCCGGGGTGCTCAAAGACTGGCTCCAGGCCGACCCGGATGCCGTGCTGGATGGCCATTTCCGCCCCGCCCCGGTGCTCCGCGCAAAAGGGGCTTGATTCCGGGCCTGGTTTCTGGCATGCTGTAGGTTCGTGGGGGATGTGGGGGGGCGCGGGGCCGACGGGGAGGTCGGCCTCGCGTTTTCTTTTTTGAGGCGGCATGGCGGCACAAGGCGCCCGGCGCATCCCTCCGGATGTGCTCCGGGCCCTGGGCGTAATCGCGGCGATAGCGGCAGCCGGCCATGCTGCCGGGCAGCCGCAGGGCCCCGCCCCGCTCCACGGGGCTTCCACGCCGAGGCGGGTCTCGGGCCAGCCGTACACGCAGCACACGACGACGGACCGCTTCGGGCGCGCAATCACCTTCTACCTGAGCGAAGCGCCGCCCGAGCCCCGGCTCCCGCTGCTCGCCTACATCCAGGGTTCGGGCTGGACCCCGCACTTCGAGCCGCAGGACGGGCGGCTGCGCCCACGCAACGGCCACGCGACCATCGCCGACGCCGCCCGCGGGCGGGCCCGGCTACTGATCGTCGAGAAGCCGGGCGTCGAACCCTTCGGCAATCCCTCGCAGGAGCAGGGTGGGCCTGCCGAGTTCCGGCGTGAGCACACGCTGGACCGCTGGTCGGAAGCGGTGATGAGCGCCATGCGCGCTGCGCGCACGCTACCGGGCGTTGCCCCCGTCCCGTCGCTTGTCATCGGCCATTCCGAAGGCGGGTTGGTGGCCTGCCGCGTCGCGGCAGAGCTCGATGACGTCACCCACGTCGCCTGCCTCGCCGGCGGCGGGCCGACGCAGCTCTTCGACATCCTCGAGCTCGCCCGGCGCGGCGAGTTCTTCAAGCGCATCTCGGACGACCCGGACGCCCGCGCAGCCCACGTGCTGGAGCAATGGCAGCGCATCAGCGCCGACCCCGGGAACCCCGACGCCGTCTTCTTCGGGCACGCGTACCTGCGCTGGGCCACGTTCTGCGCCTCCTCGCCCATGGAGGAGTTGCTCCGGACCGACGCCCGCGTCTTCATCGCCCAGGGAGCCGCCGACCGCGCCGTCACCCGCGAGTCGTTCGAGGCCCTGCGCGCGCATCTGCTGGCCCACGGGCGCGATGTGACCGGGCGCCTGGTCGAGGGCGCCGACCACAGCTTCGCGCCCGCCGCCGGCGACGCCGACGGCTGGCGCGCGATCATGGAGGAGATCCTCGACTGGTGGCTCGCCCCGCCCGAACCGGAGGCGCAGCCCGGCAACTGACCGCTCACCCCACGAAAGGGGAAACCGAAGCCGCCCCGCCCTCGTCGGGCGCCCGCACGGCCAGCACCTGCTCCGCCGTCAGGTCCAGTTCCGGCAGCCAGTGCCGATGCCCGCATTCCGGGCAGGTCAGGGCGTCATCGATCACCGGCAGCCCCAGCAGCGCATACCCGCAGTCGGGGCAGCGGGCGGCGTCGATCTGCTCCCCCACCGCCCACCGCAGCCACCGGTCGCGCACCAGCAGCGCCGAAAGCGCCCCAGCGACGATCGTCGAGCCCAGGATCACAACCAGCAGCGCATCGTGATACCCGACGCCCGTTGCCCGGATCACCAGCCCCCAGAGGATCCCCACCGCGATCCACGTCCCCACCGCCGCGACCACCGCCACCAGCAGGAAGATCGCCTGCGACATCCGATGCCGCCGCCGGGCTCGGGACACGAACTCGGCGCAGCGCTCGTCGGAAAAGCCGTCAAGCTCGGGAAACGCCCGGTACACCTCGCTGAACGGAACCCGCATCGGCGCCTCCCGCTGCCGCTACGGCCCCGATCCCGGCGAGGTTGCCCCCTCCGGCGCCGCGCCCGACTGCGCCCCAGACTGCGCGCCCGGGATACCGCTCGCCCGCTGTGCCCGCTCCTCCACCGTGCGCAGCATCGCCAGCACGAGAATGACCAGAACTACCAGCGGGCTGAGCGCGAGCGCCGTCACCAGGATCCGGTGGGCCCGCCGCGACCGCGCCGGGCGCCGGGTCATCGCTTCGCCTGGGCGAAGTTCTTCGCGACCTGATCCCAGTTCACCACGTTCCACCACGCCGTGATGTAGTCCGGCCGCCGGTTCTGGTAATTCAGGTAGTACGCGTGCTCCCAGACATCCAGCCCCAGG
>CAYMJK010000407.1:0-6077 GCA_964390535.1 uncultured Phycisphaeraceae bacterium
TGGGGCAGCGGCGCGGGTCGGACTGAGGCAGGCGGCGGGGGTTGCGCCGGCGCCAGGCGCTCCACGCGGCGAAGACGATCGACATCTCGATGTTCCAGATGAGCACGGGGATGAGCATCCACATGGTCTGGCCGATCGGCAGTGCGCCCGGCCCCTCGCTGAGCCGGAACGTGATGGCCCAGGCGGGCGCTAGCGCCGGCAGGGGCGCGATGGCGACGCGCCAGTCGCGCACGAGCGCTGCAAGCGCGGCGGTGCACACGAGCGCGTGCAGGATCCCGAAGAAGCCGCCGGCGATCGGCGCGGCGAGGAAGCCCCAGCCGGCGAAGCTCACGCCGAACACACCGAGCAGGATCCGGTCGTGCGGCGGCACGGCACGGCTCCATCGCGCTGCCGCGGGCGCGTAGAGCGCGAACAGGAGCCCGCCGCAGACGAACACCCAGAGCGTGAGCAGCGCCCCGGCGTCGACGTCGGTCGCGGGATCCTCAATGCGTTCGGTGACCGCGAGCATCAACAGGGCGGCCGCGACCGTCGCCCCGACGGCGAGCAGCGGATGATCGGAACTGGTCCTTCGGGCCTGCATGGCGGCTCTCGCACAGGCGAGACGCCTGTGCCACCTGGATCTACTCCGCCAGGCGCCACTTGCGCCCGTCGGTGGGGTCGCGCTCGATGCGGCGGTAGAGGGTGTCGCGCTCGAGGGGGGTGAAGCCGGCCTCGCGGATGGCGCGCTGGAGGTCGGCGACGGTGGTTTCCTGGTGCGTGGAGGCCCCGCCGACCTTGGTGATGTCATACCAGACGACGGTGCCATCAATGTCGTCGGCGCCGGCCTGCAGCATGAGCTGGGCCATCGCCAGCGTCTGCATGATCCAGAAGGCCTTGACATGGGGGAAGTTGTCGAGCATGAGGCGGGCGATCGCCAGCGTGCGCAGGTTCTCCAGCCCGCCGGGGCCGGGAAGCGCCTCGAGTTCGGATCCGTCGGGGAAGAACGGGAGGGGGATGATGGTCTGGAAGTAGCCCGGGGGAGAAGTGGAAGAGTGATCGTGCGTTGTTGAGCGCGCGTCGAATGCGATGTGTTCGGGCAGCGGGGCGCCGGGGCGCATCAGCGTGATGACCGGCGCCGCGGCTTCCTCCCCCACTCTGCCACTCTGCCATTCTGCCACTCCGCCACTCTCTCCCAGCCTCGCCAGCGCCTCATCCTGCGCCCGGCGCAGCATGTCCATGTGCACCAGCCGCTCGCGCTGCTGCTCGATGTGACCGTAAAGGATGGTCGCGTTGGTGTTCAGGCCGAGCTCGTGGGCGACGCGGTGGACATCGAGCCACACATCCGAGCGGATCTTCCCTTTGTAGGCCTCATCGTGCACGCGGTCGTCGAAGACCTCGGCGCCGCCGCCGGGGAGCGAGCCGAGGCCGGCGGCTTTGAGCTCGGTGAGCACGTGGCGGATGCCGGCGCGCCGGTCGCTCTGCCGGTAGACCTTCGCGACCTTCGCAAGATGCACGATCTCGACGGCGGTGAAGGCCTTCAGGTGCAACTGCGGCGCAGCATCCCGCAGGGCGCTGAGCATGTCCGGGTAGTACTCCCACGGCAGGTTCGTGTGGAGGCCGCCGACGATGTGCATCTCGGTGGCGCCGCACTCGAGCGCGCGGCGGGCCTCGGCGCGGATGTCATCCAGCGTGCGGGTGTAGGCCCCGGGCTCGCCGGGGCGGCGCCTGAACTCGCAGAACTTGCAGCGCAGGGCGCAGACGTTCGAGTAATTCAGGTGGCGGTTGATGTTGTACCAGGCGATGTCGCCGTGGAGCCGCCGGCGGACGCCGTCGGCGAGTTCGATGACGGTCCAGATGTCGCCGGTGGCGTAGAGCAGTTCGCCATCGGCGATGGAGAGTCGCTCGCCCGCCTCGATTTTCGCCCGGATGGGCTCGAGCCGGGGGTCGAATGAAGGTGGTCCCCCGGCCGCCTCTCGTGCCGCGGCGAGGGCGCCGGGATCGGTCGCTGCAAGCGTCATCGATGCCTCCAACTTTCAGGACTTATTGAAAGTATTGACGGCTGGACTGGCCGGTCAAGGGGGGGCGACGGTGCCAGGCATGAGGGCGTCAGACCTGCTCGAAGACGACGCCGGCGGCGGCGCCGCTTCCCTCCGGGCGGGCGAAATAGGTCTCGATCCGCTCGACGCCGGTGATGTCGCGGACATCGGCGGCGGCAGCGCGGAGATCGGCGAACTGGCGGGCCTCGAGTTCGGCGTCGGGGATGCCGAGCGGGATGGCGTAGAAGGCGCAGCGGAAGTGGCTGATGAGGACGATGCGATCGAGGCGGTGGACCTCGACGAGGAAGCGGAGTTCGCGCTTGACGCCCTCGTGCTCGAGGGTCGCCTCGGGGTAGCCGGCGAGGGTTCCCGGGCCGCCGGGGAGGGCGACGCGGTCATAGCGCGGCATGCCGAGGCCGTTCATCAGGAAATCGTCGCACTGCTCGCCGAAGCGGCCGTCCGAGCAGTAGATGGCGGCCCCGTGGATGCGCTCGGGGTCGAAGGGGGCGGCGCTGCGGAAGATGATCTCGCCGGGGCGGGGCATGGGCGACGGTAGGGCGGGCGAAATGGTAAATGGGCAGGGGAACGGGCAAATGGCCAGATTGGGGGAGGGGCGCCCGTCGCGGAGCGGCGGCCCACCCGGTCTGGCCGATAGGGTTGGGTATGGAGCACGCCGACGAATCGCCGCAGTTGGGAGGGTTCCCCGAGGACTCGGCGCCGCGGGTGGCGCCGCCGACGGTCTCGCCAGGGGGCCGGCCGCCCGCGGAGTCGGCGTGGCCGATGGCCCTGGGGATGGTGGCGATCGTGCTGGGGATTCTCGGGGCGCTCGGGGCGGTGATGGGCATGGTGATGGCGTTCGCCATGCGGTGGTATCTCGGGCTGTTCATGGGCGCCATGCCGCCGGAGACGCTGGACGCCATGGTGGCGGCGACGCCGCACTGGGCGATCGCGGCGCCGGTGCAGGCGATGCTGCTGGTCGCGGCAGTGATGCTGGCGATGGCTGGCGGGCGGCTGGTGAAGCGGCGGCAGTCCGGGGCGCGGCTGCTGCGCCAGTGGGCGATCTTCAAGATCATTCTGGTGGTGGTCTCCGCGATCGTGGGCGCCATGACGGCGATGGCGCAGCTGGAGGTCGTCGGGGACGCTGCAACGCCGCCGCCGCCGGGGTTCGGGGCGGTGACGATGGGGATGAGCCTGGTGGGCGGGCTGCTTTGGGGCTGGGCGCTGCCGGTCTTCGCGCTGGTGTGGCTGGGGCGCGCGAAGATCCGATCGGAGATCAGCGGCTGGGCGCCATAGCGCGGGCCCGAGGGAACAGATGCGCTGCAAGAGCTGTGACTACTCGCTGTGGAACCTGCGCGACCGGAAGTGCCCGGAGTGCGGGAAGCCGTTTGCGCCGTCGGAGTTCGAGTTCGTGCCGGGGGCGGTGCGGTTCTGCTGCCCGCAGTGCAATCAGGAGTACTACGGGACGAGCCCGCAGGGGCATCTCGTGCCGCGGTCGTTCACGTGCGTGAAGTGTGATTCTCCGGTGCAGATGGACGCGATGGTCCTGCTGCCCGCGGAGGGGTACAGCGAGGAGCAGACGGCGGCGGCGACGAACCCGTGGCTGGTGAAGGGGCAGCCGCTGCTGCGGAAGTGGATGCGGACGATCGGGATGTCGCTGGCGCATCCGGGTCAGCTCATCGACGGGACGCCCCTCGAGAGTTCCCGCGGGTCGGCGTGGAAGTTTGCGCTGCTGACGAACGTCGCCGCGATCGGAATCGGTGTCGGGCTGTGGTCGGTGCTGCAGGCGGGGATGATGGCGGCGATGGGCGCAGGGGGGGCGGGCGCGCCCGGCGCCGGGATTTTGCTGGTGTCGATGCTCGGGTGCGGGCTGCTGGGCGGGGTGGTCGGCTTCTTCGTCTTTGCGTTCCTGTGGGCGGCGATGGCGCACGTGCTGCTGCTGCTCACCGGCGGGGGCACTCGCGGGTTCGTCCGGACGCTGCAGGTGATTCTGTATTCGTCGGGGGCGAACGCGATCGGCGCAGTCCCGTGTCTGGGTTTCTACGTCTCCTGGATCTGGTGGGCGGTGAGCGCGGCGATCATGCTGAAGCGCGGGCATCGGATCGGCGGCGCGCGGGCGGCGCTGGCGGCGTGCGCGGCGCCGGTGTGCCTGGTCGTGGTGGGCGTAGGCCTGCTCCTGTTTCCTGTCATGATGACGGCCCGGACCGCCGCTGCCGCGGCGGCTGCGGGTGGCGCCGGGCCGGGCGCGCCGGGGGCGGGTGGGCAGTTCGCGTTTGCGGATTCAAGCTCGCGGGAGGTCGTCGCGTCGATGACGCGGGCGCTGCAGGCGCGGGCCCGCAGCGAAGGCGCGTGGCCGCAGCACGCCGCGGAGCTGCTCAACATCGGGCTGACGCCGGACGCGTTCGTCGGGCCGATTTCGCCGACGCAGCCGTCGGATGTGACCGCGGCCGGAGAGTCGCTGCAGGCGCTGCAAGAGGCGGACCGGGCGGAGCGGACGCTCGCGCTGGACAGCATCGCGGCGGCGATGCCCGAGGATGTGGTGGCGCACCGCGTCGGTGATTTCGTGTTCACGTACCACGGGGCGCCGGTGGAGGCGGACGGGCGGCTGTGGCTGGTGATCCAGTCGCCGGCGCCCTCGGAACTCTCGGCGCCGGGGGAAATCGTGGTCGGGGTGGCCGACGGCTCCACGCGGGTGTACCCGGCTGTGGCGCTCCCGGCGATTCTGGAGGGGCAGAACGCGGTCCGGGCGGAGCTGGGAATGCCGCCCCTGTGGCACCCGGACTTCGTGAGCGAGGTCGAGCCGCAGGCGGCCGGCGACGGGGGGTAGCATGGGCTTCCAGCCCATGCCGCGGCGGCAAGGCCTTCCGAGGAAGTTGCATCTCCGGGGCGCTTCCCGTGCCGTCGGGAGCCGCAGGTCGTTTGTGCGCTCGTCCGGCCGCCGCACGGGCTGGAAGCCCGTGCCACTGGCTGCCAGATCGGCAGGCTGAGGGGCCGAGCGGGCCTATCAGGCGGGCCGGGCGCCCATTCGAGCGGAAAAATGCCGGCGGGTGATAGCGGGCGGCTGGCGCCGGGGTTGCAATTGGGAGGGTGAGAGGCGCCGGCCGGGATGTACGGTCCAGGAGCCGGGGCGCAGCCCGCGCAAGGAGAACAGCCATGTCCAAGATCATCGGCATCGACCTCGGCACGACGAACTCCGTCGTGGCGATCATGGAAGGCGCCCAGCCGAAGGTGCTCATCAACGCGTCCGGGAACCGGACGACCCCGTCGGTGGTGGCGTTCACCGACAAGGGCGAGCGCCTGGTCGGCCAGCCGGCGAAGCACCAGCAGGTGACCAACCCGAAGAACACGATCTTCTCGATCAAGCGATTCATGGGCCGGCGGCACAAGGAGGTGCAGTCCGAGGAGAAGCTGGTGCCTTACGAGGTGACCGGTGGTCCGGAGGACTTCGTGAAGGTGAAGGCGCGGGACAAGGAGTACACCCCGCAGCAGATCTCCGCGTTCATCCTGCAGGACCTGAAGAAGGTCGCCGAGGATTATCTGGGCGAGAAGGTCGATCGCGCCGTGATCACGGTGCCGGCGTACTTCAACGACTCGCAGCGGCAGGCGACCAAGGACGCCGGTGAGGTTGCGGGCCTGAAGGTCGAGCGGATCATCAACGAGCCGACGGCGGCGGCGCTGGCGTACGGGCTGGACAAGAAGAAGAACGAGAAGGTCGCGGTCTTCGACCTCGGCGGCGGGACGTTCGACATCTCGATCCTGGATGTCGGCGACGGCGTCTTCGAGGTGCTGAGCACCAGCGGCGACACGCACCTCGGCGGCGACGACTGGGATCAGCGGCTGATCGACTTCCTGGCGGACCAGTTCCGCAAGAAGGAGGGCGTGGACATCCGGCAGGATGCCATGGCGCTGCAGCGGCTGAAGGAGGCGGCCGAGAAGGCCAAGACCGAGCTTTCGACGATGCAGGAGACGACGGTGAACCTCCCGTTCATCACGGCGACCGACACCGGCCCGAAGCACCTGCAGGAGACGATCACCCGCAGCAAGTTCGAGAGCCTGTGCGAGGAT
>CAYMJK010000408.1:0-2525 GCA_964390535.1 uncultured Phycisphaeraceae bacterium
ATGATGTCCAGGAGGCCCGCTGGCAGCGGGACGCGGCTCGCGCTGTCGAGCAGCGCTCTCTCCAGCGGCTGGAGAACTGCGCCCGGTACCTCGACGCCCTGCAACGCCACGACCCCGACCTCGTCTCCGCCCTCGTCGCCACTCAGCTCCGCCAGGTCGCCCCGGGCCAACTCGCCCTCACCAGCCTCCCACCGGCCGAGCAGGACGCCACCGTCTTCGCCGACCTCGAGCCCCCGCCGGTCACCCTGCCGCCGCGCCGGCGCACCGGCTCCACGCTGGAGCGATGGACCACGAGCGGGCGGGTCCGCCCCTGGCTGCTCGGCCTCGGCAGCCTCTGCCTGCTGATCGGCCTGCTGCCGGGGGCGCAAATGATGAATGATGAACGATGAATGATGAGTAGGAGCGGGGGCCTGCGGCCCGGTTGGGCGACGGCGCCGCCGGGCCGCCTGGCGGCCGCGGGAGGCTCGGCGTCACAGTTCCGACTCATCATTCATCATTCCAGACCTAACGTTCTCCATGCCTGATGGCCCACACGCCGCCCGCCGGCGGTTTCGTTCGCGCCACCGCCTCGGCGGGCGCGACAGCTTCGCAGCGGTCTATCAGGCCCGGGTCTCCAAGGCGCGGGGGCCGCTGACGCTGCACACCCGTCCCAACGGCCTGCCCAACCACCGCCTCGGGCTCTCCGTCGGCCGGCGCATCGGCAACGCGGTGCGGCGGAACCTCATCAAACGCCGCATCCGCGAGGCCTTCCGGCTCTCCGAGCCGGAGCTGCCGCGAGCCGCCACGCCCGCAAAAATGAGTGAAATGGGAAATGCGGTGGGTATGACCGAAGGGGCGGCCCTGGGCGGCTACGACATGGTCGTCGGCGTCCGTCGGCCCGAGCCGCTCCCGATGCGCGACTACGCCACCCTCCTCGCCGAACTCGCCTCGGAAACCCACGCCGTGTGGCAGAAGCGGGCCGCCCGCGCCGGAGGCAAGGGGGCGCCCGATGCCTGAGCCCCACGAGCCCCGAGCCATGGCGTACCCGGCCCGCTCGCTCCCCGCCCGCTGCTGCGCCGGGCTCATGCTCGGCGTGATCCGGATCTACTGGTACACGCTCAGCCCCCTGATCGGCGGGCAGTGCCGCTTCGAGCCGACCTGCAGCCGATACGCCGACGAGGCCATCCGGCGCCATGGCCCCTGGGCCGGCGCCCGCCTCGCCGCCCGGCGGATCCTCCGCTGCCACCCCTTCGGCGGCTCGGGGCTCGATCTGGTCCCGGATGATCCCTGCCGCCGGACGCGGTGAGTGTAAACTACCCATGGGGACAGCGCGTCGTCCCACCCTGGCCCACGCCCTGCCACGTCCCGAACATGCCCGACCGCAGCCCGCGCCCCCAGCCCCGAGGAGTTCGTCCGGATGAGCCGACTGCCGGCTGCCCAGCGCAGACAGCAGCTCCTCGATTGTGCCGCGGAGCTGTTCGCCCAGCACGGCTACGCCCGCGCGACCACCGCCGAGCTTGCCCGGGCCGCCGGCGTCACCGAGCCGATCATCTACCGGCACTTCAAGAGCAAGCGCGACCTCTTCATCGCGCTCATCGAGCGCACCGGCGAGGAGACCATCGGAAGCTGGGAGGCGGCGCTCAGCGACGCCGACAGCCCCCTCGACCGCCTCTCCCGCCTGATCGCCGGCAACCCGATGACCACCCCCAAGGGCCAGATCGCGTATCGCGTGATTCTCCAGGCGATCACCGAGACGCACGACGAGCTGATCCGCGCCGCCCTGCAGGACCACATCCAGAAGCTGCACGATTTCCTCGAGCGCGAGGTCGCCCGGGCCCAGGAACTGCACAAGGTCACCGGCCGGTTCAGCGCCGAACTCGTCGCCTGGCTGCTCATCGATGTCGGTCTCGGCTTCGGCGTGCTCACGGCCTGGGGGATCGAGGGGCACGGGCGCGACCGCACCGGCGCTCACGTGCAGGATGCGATCCGGCGCATGGTCGTCGGCCGGGAGCTGCGCACGGAGGCGCGATGACCGGGCGCGCCATCACCGCCTACCTCGACAACAACGCCACGACCCCCCCGACCCCCGGCGTCATCGAAGCCGTCCGCGCAGCGCTCGAAACCGGCTGGGCCAACCCTTCGAGCCTCCACCGCCCCGGGCAGGAGGCCAGGCGCATCATCGAACTCGCCCGGCGCCAGCTCGCCGACCTGCTCGGCGCCCGCCACGGCGAGATCATCTTCACCAGCGGCGGAACCGAGTCGATCCACATCGCGCTGCGCGGGGTGATGGGCGCGGCGCGTTCCATGGACCTGCTCGGAGGTCAGTGGTCCCGCCCACGCCGCGCACTTGTCACCAGCCGCCTCGAACACCCCGCCGTGATCGATCTGGCAGCGCGCCTGCAGCGCGATGATGCAATCGAGGTCCGCTGGATCGAGCCCACGCCCGAGGGCGTCATCGACCTCGACGACGCCGCGCGCCTCATAGATGACGATGTCGCGCTCGTCAGCGTGCAGTGGGCCAACAACGAGACGGGCGCGCTCCAGCC
>CAYMJK010000409.1:0-4109 GCA_964390535.1 uncultured Phycisphaeraceae bacterium
CCGGTCCGGCCCACCGGGCGTCGCCGAGGGCGCCGAGGCGCCGGCAGGCCGCCGCCGGGCTGCGGGGGGCGCCGGCAGCCCCATCCGGCCCGGGAGGGCGTTGCGGATGTAGATCTTGTTTCTGGCGTCTTCCACCTCGAACTGCCGGCGGAGCGGCCCCACCGTCTCGGAGGCGCCGAGCACCAGCCGTCCGCCCGGCCGAAGCGCGTAATGCAGCACGGTGAGAACCCGCTCCTGCAGCGCCGGCTCGAGGTAGATCAGCAGATTGCGGCAACTGACCAGATCCATCCGCGAGAACGGCGGATCCGCGATCACGTTGTGCTGGGCGAACACGCACATGTCCCGGATCGCCTTGTTGATGCGATACTTCCCGTGATCTTCGCGGAAGAACCGGGCGATCCGCTCCGGCGAGACATCCTGCAGCCGATCCTTGCTGAACATCCCGGTCCTGGCCCGATCGATCGCGACGGCGTTCAGGTCGGTCGCGAACACCTGCGCCGGATCGCAGTGGCCCGCGCCCCGCTCCGTCTCGTCGGCCGCCTCCTTGACGAGCATCGCCATCGAGAAGGCCTCTTCCCCCGTCGAGCACCCCAGGGTCCAGATGCGCAGGGGCGACCGGGGCGCGCATTCCTTCAGCAGGCCGGGGATCGTCGTGCGCCCCAGGGCTTCGAACACATCGTTGTCCCGGAAGAAGCCGGTCACGTTGATCAGGATGTCTTTGTGCAGGGCCGCGACCTCCGCCGGCCGCTCCCGCAGCAACCTTGCATAGTCCTCGGCAGAGCTCAGGCGCCCGAGCGCCATCCGCCGCTCGATCCGCCGGTGCAGCGTGCTCACCTTGTACAGCGAGAAGTCCACGCCCGTGGCATCCAGCAGGATGTCCAGGATCGGCGCCAGCCGCGCCTTGTCCGGCAGCGCCCTGCGCCGGGCGACGGCCCCCCCGCCTTCCTTGCCGGCGACGGCCCCCGCCTCTTCGCCGTCGCCGGCGTCTTCATCGTCGATGCCGATGCCCTTGGCGACGTACGGATGCCGGGCGATCCGGGCGACTTCTGCCGCGATGCCCTCGGGCGGCAGCGTGAAGTCCACGCACCCGGACGCCACCGCGTTCTGCGGCATGCCGGAGTGCTGGGCGGTCTCGTCCTGGGCGAAGGTGATCCCGCCCTCGGCCTTGATCGCCTCCAGCCCCATCGTGCCATCGGTCGCCGTCCCCGACAGCACGATGCCGATCGCCTGCTCGCGCCTGTTCTCCGCGAGCGATCGAAAGAACCGGTCCACCGGGTGGTGGCGCCCGGCGTCGCGCGACATCTCCCGCGGGAGCAGCTTCAGTCTGGTTCCGTCGAGCGTCATGCTCCATCCCGGCGAAATCACGTACACCCGGTCCGGGGCCACCTCCATCTGGTCGACGACCTCGCTCACCGGCATCGTCGTGGCCCGCGCCAGGATCTCCGGCAGCGCGCTGGGATGGTCCGGCGACAGGTGCGTCACCAGCACGAACGCCATCCCGGTGTCACCGGGCAGCGCGGTCAGCAGGCGCGTGAACGCCTCCAGCCCGCCGGCGGAAGCCGCGACACCAACAATGGGAAAGAGCGACGACTTCGGCGCACGCGGCTCTTCGAGCGCTGGCCCGGCGCCAGCACGATCAGGCTGTGCCGAAGGCGCCGGGGGGGATGCCCCCCGGGGCGACGCATCTTGAGGCTTTCGAGTCACTCCGGCTCCATGCGGATCGCGCGCCTCGCGAGCCCGGGCGGGCGCCCGAGTCGTCGCAGGGCCGTGCAATCACGCGCCGAAAACAACGGTCGCTATATGATAGGCGTGCTGGTGAGCGGAGGTTTATGCCCCCGGGGGCGCCTCCACCCCCTCCTGACGACGCGGATTGCGGCGGGCGGGCGCCCCCTTACTGCGGCGGCGGCTCCTCCAGAAGCGACTCCAGCCGGCCCTGGGCCAGTTCGACCTGGTCGTGGACGAACGGTTCGATCACCTCGGCGCGCGGGTGCTGCTTCAACTCGACGGCCGAGAGCTGCGCGAGCGCGATTGCCTCCTCGAAGCGGGCGAGATAGATGAGCCACAGGAGGCGCGCTCCGCGCGCCTCGAAGAGGTCGTCGCCCCCGGGCGCGAGAGCCTCCGCCTCGGCCGCGGCCAGCAGGGCAGCATCGGCCTCGCCGATTTCCCATCGCAGGCGGGCCAGTTCGAGTCGACCGGAGAACGTCTGCGGGTTCGAGCGCTCAGCTTCCGCAAGCTGCTCCCGGCCTGCTGCGAGCTGGGCTTCCAGTGTCTGGAGCATTCCGTCGTACTGGCCGCTGAGCGGGTCTGACTCGATAGCGCGGCGCATGTGTGCCGCGGCGTGATCGCGGCGGCCCGCGGCCATTGCGATGCCGGCAAGGTTGGCATGCGCGCCGGTGTGGCGCTCGTCCTGGCTGACGGCGGCCCGGAAGTAGTGGGCAGCGGCGCCGCCGTAACCCATCCGGGCGAGGGTGACGCCGGTGCTGTACAGGGTTTCGGCGCAGGATGGCTCGATCTCCTGCGACCGAAGCAGGGCTCGCAGTGACTCGACGGGCTGGCCGGCGAGGTCCAGCGATATGCCGAGATGAAACCAGGCGAGCCAGTCGTCGGGGGCGATCGCGAGCGCCTCGCGCAGCACCAGGATCGATTGCTCGTATTCCTCAGCGTGACGATGATGTTCGGCGCGCAATCGCAGCGCCGCAACCCGTTCGGCGCTTCCGAGTTCGCGGTCGCGAAACTCCTCGAAGCTGACGGGCGCAAACCGCGACGCCCCCGCGATCTGATCGGCAGTCGCCACGAGGGACGCCCGCCTGCCATCCAGGCGCATCAGGATGCCCGCGAGATCCCCTTGCGCATTGAAGATCGGCGCCCCGGGAAAGAGCGGGCCCGAGCCCCACGGCACGCGCAGCCGCCGCGGCTGGCCGGCGTAGGTGACCCAGGTGGCATCCGTCCCATAGATCGAGGGAGCGATGACGCCGACGATCTCGCCCGCCGCATTGCGCACCTCCGTCGGGCCAATGACCGCTTCCACATGCGACGCGTCGATGTCGCCGATGGCAAGCTTTGCAGGCGCCACTTCGTGATCGCCCGGCGCTCCCGCCGGCGCCACCTGGAGGATCAGCACGCCGCTCTTCAGATCGCCGCCGATGACAGCGCGGACCTCGTACTCGCCGCAGCACACCGTACGGATCCCGATCCGGCGGGCGAAGCTGGCGGGGTCGTAGCGCAGGACCACCTCGTCGGGCGCGAGGAACGTTCCCTGCTCGTCGGAGGTGAGCCCGTGCTCATCGAAGAGGGTGACCATCGCCATGGCGCGGTGGTAGGCAAGGAGGCGCTCCTGGTACCGCTCGGCTTCATCATCGGCCGGCTGGGCGGCAGCGGGCGGCGAGGGCGGCCCATCCTGCGCGCCGGCCGGCGCCGCGAGCAGGGCGCACAGCACGATGGTTGCGCATCGCATCACTCTAACTGCGCCTCGACCTGCTCGATCAGCGTGTGCAGGAGCACCATGTGGGCCTCCTGGATCCGGTCCGCAGTTTCGCCGGCCAGGATCCACTCGAAGTCGCAGGCGCCGGCCAGGCGGCCGCCCCCCTTGCCCAGCAGCCCGACCGTGCGCAGCCCGCCCTCCTTTGCCGCGGCGACAGCGCGGATGACGTTCTCGGAGTTGCCGCTCGTGCTGAGGGCCACCAGCACATCGCCGGGCTTGCCCAGCGCGCGCACCCAGCGGCTGAACACCTCGTCGAATCCGTAGTCGTTCCCGACGCAGGTGAGGTGCCCCGGATCGACGCAGGCGATCGCCGCCAGCGGCGCCCGGTCGGCCCGGAAGCGGCCCGTGAGCTCCTCGCAGAAGTGCATGGCGTCGCAGGCCGAGCCCCCGTTGCCGCAGGCGAGGATCTTGCCGCCGGCGCGCAAGCTCGTAGCGATGGCGTCGGCCGTGCGCGCAAAGCGGTCCTCGGCGCCCTCGTCGGCGAGGAGGGCGTCGATCACGGAGCGGGCATCGTGCAGGGCGCGGCGGAGCATGGCCCCATGGTATGGGTTCGGATGGCCCGTCCGCCGCGGCGGGTTTCGCAGTCCGGACAGGTCAAGCCGGGCGCCGCTCCAGACAACCGGGGGAC
>CAYMJK010000410.1:0-3178 GCA_964390535.1 uncultured Phycisphaeraceae bacterium
GAGCAGACGCCGGGCATCGCGAAGATCATGCACGACATTCTCAGCGAGGCGCTCAAGGCGGTGGGGGCGCCCGCGGACGTGCTGCACTTCTGCGCGGCGCCGGGGGAGACGACGGGGGCTGCGCTGGTGCGCGACCCGCGGGTGGCGCTGCTGGCGTTCACCGGGTCGAAAGCCGTCGGACTCGACATCATCAAGGCGGCGGGGGTGACCGGGGAAGAGCAGGAGCAGGTGAAGAAAGTCGTCTGCGAGATGGGCGGGAAGAACGCGATCATCGTGGACGCCTCGGCGGATCTGGATGAGGCGGTGCTGGGGGTGCGCCAGAGCGCGTTCGGGTTTCAGGGGCAGAAGTGCTCGGCGGCGAGCCGCGTGATCGTGGTCGATGGCGCCGGCGAGGATGGGCCGCACATGCGGGCGTTTCTGGGGCGGTTCGTGGAGTCGGCGCGGTCGCTGGTGATAGGCGATCCAATGAAGCCGGGGACGGATGTCGGGCCGGTGATCGATGAGGAGGCGGCGGAGAAGATTCGGCATTTCGTGCAGGTCGCCCGCGACGAGGGGTGCACGCTGGAACTCGCGCTGGAGCCGCCGGCCGGGCTCGCCGAGCGCATCGGCAAGCCTTTCGTCGGGCCGCACATCTTCAGCGGCGTGCGCCCCGAGCACACGATCGCGCGCGAGGAGATCTTCGGCCCGGTGGTCGCGGTGATGCGGGCGGCGAGTTTTGACGAGGCGCTGGAGATGGCCAACAGCTCCCGCTACAAGCTCACCGGGGGCGTGTTCAGCCGCAAGCCGGCGAACCTGGAGCGGGCGAAGCGCGAGTTCCGCGTCGGCAACCTGTACCTGAACCGCTCGATCACCGGGGCGCTGGTGGGGCGGCAGCCGTTCGGCGGGTTCGGGATGAGCGGCGTTGGCTCGAAGGCGGGCGGGCCGGATTACCTGCTGCAGTTCGTGGAGCCGCGGGCGAGTTGTGAGAACACGATGCGGCGGGGGTTTGCGCCGGAGTTGTGAATCGCTCTGGACTCGTATTTCACCACAGAGGCACAGAGGGCACAGAGGGGGAGGTTATGGTCAGAGTCTGGAACTTCAGCTCGTGTGTAGCCGCTTCAGAAGGCCGTCCCTCTCCTCCTCTCTCTGATCCAGCTCTGTGCCTCTGTGGTGAGATTCTCTCGAAGAACCCGCGCCGCTTGCGCAAGATTCTGTGGATAGCGGCGCAGAGGGCAGAGAGACCGAGGACATGACGCGGGCCGAAGTGTCCGCTTACTTAGCCGCACAGCAGACAGAAACGCTGGGGCGAGGTTGAGGATGGCCCAGAGCGCCGATGAGTTGATCATCGAGCGAGCTTCTTCTCGGGCGCTGAGGGCGACTCGCGGCTGACCCCGCCACCGGGCCGCGTTTCCCAATTGCGCGCGCCATTCGGGCAGCCGCGTCGTTCGCTGCCCGGGCGTTGCCATAGATTCTCCCTCAGGAGCAGTCATGAGGTGGAGAGGCCGGCCGCAGAGCCGCAATGTCGAGGATCGCCGGACACACGCCCGCGGCGGCCGGGGGATCAAGCTCGGGGGCGGGGGGCTCGTGGGGCTTCTGGTCATCATGGGGGTCGTGTGGCTGCTCGGCGGCAATCCGCTGGCGCTGCTGTCGTCGCTGCCGCAGGGTGGGGCGCCGGGCGGCCTGGGGGGCGCGCCGGGGGCGCCGCTGAGTGCTGAGGATGAGCAGCATGGGGCGTTCGTCGCCACCGTCCTGGCCGACACCGAGCGCGTGTGGGATGCGCTGTTCACGCAGGCGGGACGGAGCTACCGCCCGGCGACGCTGGTGCTCTTTCGTGGGGCGACAGAATCCGGGTGCGGGTTCGCCAGCGCGGCGATCGGCCCCTTTTATTGTCCGCAGGATGAGAAGGTCTACATCGACCTGAGCTTCTTCGACCAGCTCGCCGAGCTTGGCGGGCCGGGCGACTTCGCGCAGGCCTATGTCATCGCTCACGAGGTGGCGCATCATGTGCAGCACCAACTCGGAACGACCGATCGCGTGCACAGCGCCCGCGGGCGGGTGGACGAGCGCGAGTACAACGATCTCTCGGTGCGACTCGAGCTGCAGGCCGACTTCCTTGCCGGCGTCTGGGCCCACCACGCCGAGGCGGAGTGGGACATCCTCGAGCCGGGCGACCTGGAGGAAGCGATTCGCGCTGCCGGCGCCATCGGTGATGACCGGCTCCAGCGGCAGAGTCAGGGGTACGTCGTGCCCGACTCGTTTACGCATGGGACATCGCAGCAGCGCATCCGCTGGTTCCGCAGGGGGTTCGAGACCGGCGATCCCGCCCAGGGCGACACGTTCGCTGCCAGCAACCTGTAGCCACTGCCGGCGCAGCGTCGTCTCCTCCGCGGGCGCCCCGCCGGCGCAGGCGACTACCCTCGGATCGTGACCCCCGCCCCCATCAGCCGCGTCGCGTTCGCCGCACAGCGCATCGGGCTCGTGCTCGGCCCGATCGTGGCTATCGCCCTCTACCTCGCCCTCGGCGGGCTCGATCCGGCGGCCCGGGCTGCGGCGGCGATGGCGGGGCTCATGGCGGTGTGGTGGCTGACGGAGGCTCTGCCGCTGCCGGCGACGGCGCTCGTGCCGCTGGTTGCGCTGCCGGCGCTCGGTGTGATGCCGATCGCCGAGGCGGCGGCGCCGTACGCCAACCCGCTGATCTTCCTGTTCCTCGCAGGGTTCATCCTCGCCCTCGGCATGCAGCGGTGGGGGCTGCACCGGCGCATCGCGCTGGTGGTGATTCTGCTGGTGGGGACGAGCCCGCTGCGGCTGATCGCCGGGTTCATGATCGCCACCGCGCTGCTGAGCATGTTCGTCAGCAACACCGCCACCGCCGTGATGCTCATGCCGATCGGGACCAGCGTCATCGCGCTGATGGAGGCCCGAGCGCTCGATCAGGCCGCGGGCGAACCGCGCGAGGACATCGAGCGCAAGGTTGACGGGTTTGCCATCTGCCTGCTGCTGGGCATCGCCTACAGCGCCTCGATCGGGGGCATCGGCACGATCATCGGCACGCCGCCGAACACGGTGCTCATGGGGTTTCTCGAGGAGCGGTACGCGCTGCGCATCGGCTTCGCGCAGTGGATGCTCGTCGGTGTCCCGCTCGTGATCGTCTTTCTCCCGATCACGTGGTTCCTACTGACCCGGGTGCTGCATCCGGTCC
>CAYMJK010000411.1:0-8716 GCA_964390535.1 uncultured Phycisphaeraceae bacterium
GGAAGCACAGGAAATCGAAGAAGTCCAAGCTACCCGATTCGTCGCTTTCCAGATCTACGACAGTCTGGCGGATCTGGCATTGTGGCGGTACCAGAAGCGTGACCGCTTCAGCGCCTTTCCGCGGCAGGATCTGCTGCTGTATGACGGGTACGCCAGCGCGGTGCGCGACTTTCAGAGTTACTACGGGCTCTCTGAAACCACCCGCCGCGATCTCGACCGATTCCTGTGGCTCACCGGACGGCGAATATCGCCCGGCTCTTGAAGCTCGTTCGACGGCCGGAGGAGTGGGCGCTCCTGCCGTATGCGGCTATCCCATTGCGTCCACCGTCGCCTTGATGCGGTCGGCCATCGTCTCCAGTTCTTCGCGGAGCATGGTGGCACGCTCCTCCCCCTCGCTCAGACCAGAAGTAGAGATCCCGTCCAGAAAAGACTCGACGGCTCTGATAATGTCACCGTACCAGTCGCTGTCGTCGCGCATCTCGCGCTCCCGCATACCGCGGGAGTGAACAACTGCATTTGCAAAGTCCTGTTTGGTTGATTCAAGGAGTGCCGCCTTCTCCGGCTCCTCGAGGGGCCGAATGTCCCGCACGATGCGGAACCGGTCGGGGCTCCAGTGAGCGGCGTTCTTGCAGTTGAAGCACGTCAGTCGCCCCGCCGGCTTATGGTCAATATTGGTGGACCCACAGCTCCCGCAGACGACAAGAGGTCGGAAGATGCCGGACCACCACTGGTACGTCTTCCATTGCTCCTCACGTTCCATGATCCCGGTCTCCAGATGTAGCCTGCGGCTTTCGCAGGGCGCAGAAAGCGACCCTCGGGCGGAGAGCCCGAGGGTCGCGCCGTGTCCAAGTTTTGTCAGCCGCTACGGGGCGGGGCATTCGTCCGCCCGGGACCGGAGGGGTTGCCCGTGGTGCTCGGCTTACCGCCGGGCCCCTTGCCCCCGCCGCCGCCCTTGCCACCGCCTCCGCCACCACCGCCGGCCTTGCCGCCGCCACCAGCCTTACCGCCGCCGCCGCCACCTTTGCCACCCATGAGAAGCCTCCTTGCTCAGTGCCGCGGCCGAGAGGACCATCCGCCCAGGCTCGCAGCCCGTCGAGCGAGAGTCAGGCGATTCTACCCAGCGCGTTGCGCTTACGGCCGACCCGGGATCCGGCCCCCGGCGCCGGTTGCTCATCCCGGCCAAAGCACCCGCTCGCGCTGCGCCCTCCTCCGCGCCTCCGCGCCTCCGCGTGAGCTGATCTACTGCCGTTTACGGACACCCCGCCGCGAACGCGTTCTGGAAGCACAGGAAATCGAAGAAGTCCAGCGTGCCGCTGTCGTCGCAGTCGGCCTCGGGATCGCCCGCCGCGAACAGGTTCTGGAAGCACAGGAAGTCGAAGAAGTCCAGGTCGCCGGTGCCGTCGCAATCGGCGTAGCAGTCGCCGCCGCCCTCGCCCTCGATGATGAACGGATAGGCGATGCCGCGGCCATCGTACATCGTTTCGAACCAGCCGACGGTGACGCTGAACAGGACCATCGCGTTGCCGTGGTCGTTGAGCAGGCCGTCCATGACGTAGGGCGTGACGGCGAAGCCGCCGCGGATCTGGAAGTCGATCCAGTACTCGCCCTCCTGGAGCTCCTCCTGATCGAAGACGGCTTCGGCGGTGTAGACGGGCATCGTGTCCTGCATGAGCATGCCGGGCTCGACGCGGTAGACGCCGGTCCACCCGGTCTCCCCGAGCGTGGTCGAGCTGGCGACGATGTCGCTCCCCGCATCGCGAGGATCACCATCCCAGATGTTCATGTTGATGGCCGTGAAAGCGGACGGGGGCACCGATCCGCCGGCCGGCTTCGAGTTGTACGCGAAGACGCGGATCAGATCCAGCGTCCACGTCTCTCCGGCAGGAACCTCGAAGTCCTCGGCGCCGCGATAGATGTCCCCCGGGCTCTGCCAGGCGACGACGTTGCCGAGGCCGAAGAAGCTGCTGTCGACCTGGCTGACATCGGCGCCGCCCGCGCCCTGGCCGGGGTGGGTGATGAACCCGCCGTTGTCGTAGAGGACGCTCTGGGCGGAGGCGACGGATGAAACGGCAACGAGGGCTGTGACGCTGGCGATACGCATTTACGGTCTCCTCTCCTGAACTCGATCTCGTGGACCCAATCGTGGGTCTCGTGGCCCGCCGCAGGCGCTGCGGCGACTGTCAGCCTACCAGATCAGCGGCAGCGCGTCAAGACGCTTGGGTCCACAAGCCGGCCGACGCGTACCAACTGCGCGCGCACCCGGGTGCGGCCCGGCCCAGGATGCCCGAGCCCTTCCCCCGGCGGGGTTTGCCACGGGACGGGCGCTCCGGGCGCATGTAGCGCCCTTCACGATGCGGCAGTCCGCGCCGCCAGCATCGGCTCGTAGGGCGTTCCCTGCAGCGCCTCGGCGACCGCGTCGTAATTTGTCAAGATGTCGCGCAGGTCGTCGGGCGTCACCTTCTTCGAGTGCGTCCGGTCCAGCGCCGGGGGCAGGAGCTGCACGCCCAGGAACTCGCCGAGGCGCTCCACCGCCTCGCCCGGACGCCCGACCAGATCCTCGTATGTCAACTCCATCGACGGCAGATCCAGGTCGCGGATGTACGCCCGGATTCGCTCGTCCCCCTCCTCGCGGGAGGCGATCCAGGACCGAAGGCGGCCGATGTCAATCGCAAACGGCTCGGGCCGGTGATCCTCGCGGTACATGGTCCACTGGCCCGTGCGCTGGCGGAGGCGGTCGGCGTTGATCGTCGAGATGGCGCCCTTGACGACGTTGGCTCGGCGCATGTGTATCACCCGGGCCTCCACCTGACGCAGCAGCGACGCCAGGCCCTCGGGGTCGAGCACATCCCACAGCTTCGTCTTGAAGCCCGCCGCCCGCAACGGCCGCAGCGACCGGGCGTAGCACCGCCTCGCTCGCTCCAACTGGGCCTCAGGCCCCCGGCGTTTGCACTCGGCCAGGATCTCGTACTCGGCGCGGATTCGCCGCTGGCGGCGCAGCTCCTCGATCAGCACCGTCGAGCCCGTCCGCCCGAAGAACAGGATGATGAAGTGCGCAGGTTTCGGCCACATCCCGGCGGGAGTGTACCGCCCACCCTCGCCTGCCCGCCGCCGTTTCTACGGATTCTGATCGGGCGCCGGCTCCGGCTCATTCATCATCATTCCCATCATGGACACCCCGCCGCGAACGCGTTCTGGAAGCACAGGAAGTCGAAGAAGTCGAGCTCGCCCGACCCGTCGCAATCCGCCGCCGGATCGCCCGCCGCGAACTGATTCTGGAAACAGAGGAAGTCGAAGAAGTCGAGCCCGCCGCTTCTGTCGCAGTCCGCGTAGCACCCGCCGAGGTCGAACAACTGCCCGTGCGCCCGCGGCGCGTTGAATGGATTGCTCGCCCACAGCGAATGCGTGGCCATGAGCTTGCCTGCGCCCAGGGCCCACGACGAGCCGCTGTAGGTCTCATCGCGGTCATACCCGTGGATGCCTTCCGCCGGCGCTACCGGCGCCCCGCTGCTGTCGACCCGGGCCAGGTAGTCCTCGCTCTGCGACCCCATGCGCCGCCCGCCCAGGATAAGGAACTCGTCCCCCGTCGGAAAGATCGCGGCCGAGTACACGTGGTCGTGCGGCCCCGTCACGAGCTGCGTTGTTCCTGTCGGGATGCCCGCCGCCGTAAGTGGCCGGGCATAGACCGAGACGCCCCCGCCCCACTGGCTCCACGCCACCATGTACTGCTCGCCGTTCCAGGCGACCTGCGTCTGCTCAATGATCCACGAACCCGTGGACTGCACGATGCGCACTGCGCCGGGGGCGCCCGACGGTCCCACGCGCACGGCGCGGATCGACTCGTCGCCCGCCCACGCGATGACGAAGTCGCCCTCGGGGCCCGCGGTGATCTCGAACCCGTCGAGCCCCGCCCAGTCGGAGGCGGGCACGCCGGTCGGGCCGGCGCCGACGAGCGACCCGTCCGGCCGCACCAGCCGGTACTGCAGCGGCGAGAATGACAGGTTGTTGTACCACACCACGCAGTAGTGCGAGCCATTCCACGCGACCTTCGGGCGGAAGATCTCGGCCGTCGGATCGCCCGCGAACACAAGGATGCCCGCCGCAGGGTCCAGCGGCTGGCCATCGGCGCCGATGCGCACCATCCGCACCTCATTCACCGCCCCCGCGTTGCTCTCGTAGACCACCGCGAACTGCCCGTCGCCGACGGCAACATCCGGCTGCTGCTGATGCGTGCCCGCGGTGGCGGCGATGCGGATCGCTTCGGCATCCAGCGGGACACCTTCCGGTGTCGTGCGGATGGCGTACAGGTCCGACGTGTAGATCGGCGGCCCCTCCCGCCAGTCCTCGAACACCGACAGGAAGTTGTTCCCGTCGAACGCCGTCGCGGAGGCGATCTGCCACGCCGCGCTGCCGCTGACGCTCAGCGGAACCGGCTGGTCCAGCACCCTCCCCGTCTCGTCGATGCGCGCGCCCTCGACGTTGTACACGAAATGGACCCCAAGGATGTAGTTGGCCTCCCACGAAATGAACCACTGGTCGCCGATCGACGCCACTCCGATCGCCGTCTGGCTCTCTCCCTCGATGGTGGAGACGGGGAACGGGTCGCCGATGGCGAAGCCGTCGGCATCGACGCGGAGCGCGTAGAGGTCGGTGTTGCTGAAGATCGGCTCGCCCGTCGTGATCGTGACCAGGTGCTGCGAGCCGTTCCACGCCACCTGCCCGCTGCTGACGTATCCCCACGAGTTGCCATCGAGCAGGAGCCGCTCTGGCGCGATCGACGGCCCCTCCGCGTCCACGTGCGCGCCGAAGAGGTCCCACAGGGAGCCATCCTGCCGCTGCCACACCACGTAGAACCGCTCGCCGTCATAATCGATGTGCGGGTCGACATCGAGGGCGCCTCCGGAGATGGCGAACCCGCCGTGCGGGTCGAGCGTCTGCCCCGCGCTGGTGATTCGGCTGCCACGGATGTGCCCGCTGGGAAGTCGCGACCACACCACCATGTACATGCCATCGGCCCACGTCACCTTCGGATAGCCGATCGAGGTTGCGCCGCTGTCGAGCACCATCGGCATCGGATCGAGCACATCGCCGGCCCCGCTCACGCGCGACGCGTACACCGTTCCATCCAGCCCCGACTGCACGACCAGGAAGTCCTGCCCGTCGCTCGCGATCGCCGGCCACGCCAGCCCGATCGAAGTGCGCTGATCGATCAGGAAGCCGCCCGCATCCAGCGGGGCGCCATCAGCATCTACCCGCATGCCGTACAGCCGCGAGCCTTCGTGCCACGCCACGAGGTACACCGAGCCGTTCCACGCAACCGCGGGAATGCCGCTGGTCAGCCGGTCCATGTCGCGCACCAGCTCGACGCTCCCCGGCGTCGGGCTCGTCCCATCGGGCCGCATCCGCGCCCCGTACAGGTCATACCCCGCCGGCGCGAGCCCGCCGACGCGCAGATCCGTCCACACCGCAAAGTACTCCCCCGGCCCGGCGCACACCGACCCGTACCACTGATCGCCGAACGACGCGTGATATTGCGCCTGCTCCTCGAGCGTGAAGGGCTCGCCCGCCGTGATCTGCCCCCGCGCTGCGGGGCCGACCAGCAGGATCATCACCGCCATCGCCACGATCGCTGTCCGCCACCTCATCTCGCTCTCCTTCGCGTCTTCGAGTGCTCGCCGCCGCCGGGCCGGGCGCCGGCTCCTGATCCGGGCCTCGCGCGCGGCGGGTCCCATCCGATTCGTGCGGCAGCCGCGTCCGCTGCATGACACGCGGAGGCTGCCGATGCCGCGATCCGCCCCCCGGTGGCCTGCCGCTCCGCGGCGGGTCCCGTTCGGCCTCCACAGGCCCGCTCCGGCCACGACCGGCCACGCCCCGCCGCAACGGTCACGCCCCGCGATCCCGCGGCGAGCCCGGGAGTCAGGTGCAAACGGCGCGCCGCCCCGGGGCGCCGTGGGTGGTCCACAAGATGAAGCAACACAAATGCCGCGCCACCCCCTGAGCGCGGCAGCCACGACCGTCCCCGATCACGTCCTGGCGCTACGAGCATCCTGCCGCGAAGGCGTTCTGGAAGCACAGGAAATCGAAGAAGTCCAGCACTCCCGACCCGTCGCAGTCGGCCTCCGGCGCCGCGGCGGCGAAGTGGTTCTGGAAGCAGAGGAAGTCGAAGAAATCGAGCGATCCGGAGGAGTCGCAATCGGCATAGCACAGAACCACTCGCGGGATCGTCGCGATCCATCCCTCACGCCGGCTACCGTGCAATCCCGATCCGGTGATCGTCGTGCGGTCAGCGCTGACGCCCCGGGCATCCGAGAGCGTCCATCCTGTCAAATCTATGCCGAGCATTGGCAGATAGAGGTTCAGATCCACCATGCCGAGCGCCTCGGTCCACACGAACGCGCGTCCGCTGCTGTGCCCCACGACCACGGAGCCATCGCTGCTTGCCGCGCGGGCCTGGGCGCTCGCGCCACCGGAGAGCGCGCCCAGGTCCTGCATGCCGACGCCGCTGACCCAGCGGAAAGCGTGCTCGCCACTGGCGCCCACCACAACCGAACCGTCATCGCTTACGCCAAAAGCTATTGAGGATGTTGCGCTGGGCAGGGCCCCGAGATCCTCCATGCCGCCGGGTTCCGTCCAGCGAAACGCGCGCGAGCCGCTGCCCCCCACGACGACCGATCCGTCGAGGCTCACATCCCTGCCGCCGGAGGTGGTCATCCCGGGAAGGACACCGAGATCCTGCATCCCCCCGGCTTGGGACCAGCGAAAGGCGCGGTTGCCACTACTGCCGACGACGACGGCGCCGTCGCCGCTGACGGCGTAGGCGTGGGAACTCGAAGCGCCGGGGAGGGCGCCCAGATTCTCCATCCCGCCGGCGATTGTCCATCGGAACGCTCGAGGGCCGGCGGGTCCGGCGCCACTGACACCTACAACGGACGTGCCGTCCCCGCTGACACCCTCCGCCTGTGACTCGGTTCCGCCCGGAAGCGTTCCCAGGTCGCGCATGCCTTCAAGCATGGTCCAGCGAACCGCTCGCCCGGGCGCGAGCGGAAACCCGCTCTCGGCGGCGATCACCGACCCTTTGGCACTGACGCCGTGCCCGACGGAACTATCGCCGCCTGGCAATACGCCGAGTCCGGTCAGGCTCTGGCCCGCAGCCGGCCTCGCCTGGGCACAAAGTACGCCGGTGATCGAAAGCCACATCAGCCACACACGCATCGCCACGGACCTTGCCTCAAACATTCACGGACACCCGGCCGCGAAGGCGTTCTGGAAGCAGAGGAAGTCGAAGAAGTCGAGCCCGCCGGACTCGTCGCAATCCGCCTCCGGCGCCGCGGCGGCGAAGAGGTTCTGGAAGCAGAGGAAGTCGAAGAAATCGAGCTCGCCGGACTGGTCGCAGTCGGCGTAGCAGAAGCCGGGCGGACAGCCCCACAGGGCAATGTGGAGGGCTGGCTGCCAGCCCGCAGAGGCGAATGAGCCGCCCGCAAGGATGTCGCCGCTGGGCATTGCTGCGACTGCATGGACGCTGCTTTGCACACCCTGTCCGAGTCGATTCCAGCGCGCCCCGTCCCAATGCGTGATGTGGCCCGAACTTGCGAATCCTCCGCCAGCAACGATCTGTCCATCGGCAAATACATCCACTGCCCACACGGGCCCGCTGATGCCGCCGCCAATGCCCCACCACTCGCTGCCATCCCAGCGGGCGATGCGGTGAACCAGTTTGCCGCCAGCATGCGCGAAATCTCCGGCCACCAGCAGGCTGCCATCCGGAAGAATGGCCATTGCCCTGTTGACCGTGAAGTCGACGCCGGCGCCGAGCGGCGCCCAGTCACCGCCGTCCCACTCCGCGAGGTGGCTGACGGCCACTCCGCCTGCGGTCCTGAAGAACCCGCCGGCGACAATGTCGCCCGATGGCATCAGCGCCAGCGCGTTGACAGCGTCAAGCCCGGCGATCCCGACACCGGCGCCGAGGGCAGACCACTCGCTTCCATTCCAGCGAGCGATGTTCGCGGCGGGGACGCCCCCGATGCTGCTGAACACCCCTCCGGCGATGACGTCGCCACTGGGCAGCGCAAGCAGGGCAGCGATCCGCCCCCCCGACGTCAGCCCCCCGCCGAGCGGTCGCCAGGCTTCGCCGTCCCAGCGGGCGATGCCATACACCGGCTCGAGACCGCTGCGGCCGAATCCTCCGCCGGCCACGATGTCGCCATTCGGCAACAGAGCCAGCGCGTAGACCCCATAGAGCCCGCCCGAGAGGCCATCGCCCAGCGGCGACCACTGCTGCCCGTCCCAACGGGCAATCGACGGTGTCAGAAGCTCGCCGGCCTTCCCGAATTCGCCTCCGACGATGACGTCGCCGCTCGGCAGCACGAGCATCGCCGTCACCCGCGCGTTCATGCCCGGCACGGCGTCCACCAGCCACTCCCGCTCGCACGGCTGCCCCGCCGCGGCGAGGGGAAGCAGCAGCGTCAGGACCGAGGGGAGGGCACGGATGGACCGGCGGGGATGCGAGGATCTCGGGGTCAATTCGTTCTCCTTTGGGGGAGTGGTGGTGGCATGATAACAGGTCACGGCGAAAGCGCCAAGCGGCTGGGCGGTTACCATGCCACCATGACGACGCCCCGGGAGCCGGCATTCTTCAGAAAGCACCGCGAGCGGGAGGAGCGACTGTGGCAGGAGCTTGGGCGGGCCAGGCCGACCGACGTCATCGGCGTCGTCCGGCCGC
>CAYMJK010000412.1:0-6740 GCA_964390535.1 uncultured Phycisphaeraceae bacterium
ACGCCGGCACCTCGGCGGCGCGCTCGTCGCCGCGGGGCTTCTCGGCGGGCTGGGTGTAGAGGAAGACGAAGGCGGCGCAGAAGCCGGCGCCGAAGAGATCCTCCCAGCGGCGCAGGCCGGCGATGTCCGCCTCGGTGACCCAGTTCTGCATGGCGCTCGGTGGCCGCGGCTGGAGCGGCCCCCCACCAGCTCCATTCCCCCATGCGAGCCGCCGGCCCTTGATCTCGACGAGGAGATTGACGTCGGCGCCGTAGAGGATGTAGTCGAAGCTATTGAGATCCGCGGGTTCCGTGGGGGGGGCGGCGGCGGCCGCGGCAGCGGGGGTGGGGGCGGGGAGCAGCGACCTGCGCCCCTCGTTCACCGAGACCAGCGGGGCCCGGCGAGCCCGCAGATAGGCCTCGAACGCCTGCTCGTAGTGATGCCGCTGCTGGCCCACGGGGGAGGGTATGCAGAGGGCAAAGTTGAAAGTTGAAAGTTCAAAGTTCAAATCCGGACAGGGTGGCGGGCGGTTGAGGCCGTTCCGGGGCAGATCACCGCGCGGGCGCCGAAGGCGCTGGGAACACACCCGCCTCGTCTCTGCGCCCTTTGCGCTCCCTCCGCGTCCTCTGCGTTCTGCCCCCCCTTGGCCTAGTCATCGCCCAACCGGTCGAGCACGATCTTGAGGGCAGGTGGGTCTTCGACGCGTCGCAGGCCGACGGCCTCGCGGGCCGCCTGCTCCATGTCCACGGTGTGGATCATGCCGCGGTGATTCGCCTCGACGTAGACGACATCATCGACGCCCGCCAGCAGGGCGCTCTCGACGGGGACGACACCGTCGCCGACCGACGAAGTGACGAGTTCCAGCGCCTCGCGCACCGCGGCGACATCGCCGGCGCCGAGCAGGCTCGCCGCAAGACCGTCCGGGCCCAGCCAGCGGGTGAGCTGTGCCGCGGCCTCGCCCGGCGCCTGCGGCGCGAGGCGGCCGATGACGAGTGTAATGGGGATCTGCGGCAGCGGGCGGCGGTTGAGCTGGCGCAGGTAGTCGGAGCCGGGCATGAGATCCGTGCCGGCCTCACCCGTGCCATCGCGAAGGAAGGCGAGCAGGCGTCCGGGATCGGGATCGTCGGCGAAGCGCATCGCCTGCTCGCGGATCTCGGCGAGGGCGCGCAGGCGGGCCCACGGCGAGCCGTGGTTGGGGACGCCGAGCATGATGAGACGACCGGCGGCGGGCAATTCGGGCGCGCGCGGCCGATCGGGGGAGGCGGCGTCTGCCGGGCGTGTGAGCGCGTCGCGCGCGATCAGGCCGCCCATGGAATGGGCGACGATGTCGACGTCCTCGACGCCGCGGGCTCGCAGGTCGGCCATCGCCTCGATCAATTCGTCGGTCGAGGCGCTGATGGGCTGGTCGTTGGGGTACTCGAAGCGGACGACGGTGTGGCCGGCGGCGCCGAGGCGCGGGGCGAGGGTGTCCCAGATGTCGCCGGGCTCGTCGAGGCCGTGGATGAGCAGGACGATCTGCGCCGGCAGCGACTCATCGGGCGCCAGCGGGCGCCAGAGGGGGCCGTCGGGGATCTCTGCGCCGGCCTCAGCCTCGGCGTCTGGCCCCGCGAGCGTGGAGAGCCCGGCGGGTGGATCGTGCGGCGAGAGCAACTGCTGCGGCGCCAGCGCCGCGCGGACATCGCGCTGCAGTTCATCGAGCCGGCGAAGGATCTCGCCCGCGCTTTCGGACTGAGCCGGGGCGGGCGCCGGGAACATGATGAGCACGGCGGCTGCCAGCGTCATGGCGATGATGTGCATGCGTCTCATAGCTGCGCCTTCTTCGGAACACTGGCGCGGGGATTCAACCACAGATGACACAGATGCGGGACACAGATGGGGAGCCAGGATGGGCAAGCCGCCAGCCTCATCGCCATCCCTCATCTGTGTCCCATCTGTGTCATCTGTGGTTCCTGCCTTGCCCTCTGTGGTTCCTGCTTTCCTGCACCCGTGCATCACCCGCCCTCGCTGGCGAACAACTCCATCAGCGCCGACTGCGCCTCGCGGTACTCGCGCAGGGCCTCGGCGACTTCGGTGGTGAGGCGGTCGATGACCTCGGGGGCGGCCTCATCCGAGGCGGCGTTCAGGGCCGCGGCCGCGCTGTTGAGGTCGCTGGCGGAGGCCGCGAGCAGGCCGGCGGCGTTGTAGATCAGTTCGGACTCCAGCTCCCGCTTCTGCGGGCGCTGCAGGAGGCGCCAGGGGCTCTGGCGGATCTCGGTGGTCGCGTGCTTGAGCTGGTCGGCGGCGAGGCGGGCGCTGGAGATGGTCCGCCGCACCCCGGGCGCCTCCTCGACGACGAGGAGGCGCAGGTCCTCGGCGATGTGCGCGAAGTCCTCGGCGCCGCTGCGCCCGCTGGCGGCGGCCTCGGTCACCTCGGGCAGGATGTTGTCGCGGATGTCGGCGAGTGAGGCGTCGGCGTTGGCGAGGATGCGGTCGATGCGCGGGAGATTCTCATCGACGGCGCCGCGCACCATGTCGATCAGTTCGGCGGCCTGCGAGCCGCCGCGCTCCAGGGCCACGCTGGAGCGCTGCAGCGCGAGGGCGGTCTGCTCGGCGCTGGCGAGGGCGCTGCTGACCATCTCCGTCCAGCCGGCGAGTTCGGCGCGGACCTCGGCGGTCATGGCGCGGATGTCGGCCGCGGCGATCCGGACATCGCCGGTGATCTCGGTGGTGGCGGGCTCGACGCCCTCGAGGATCCGGTCGATGCGCATCATGACGTTCTGCGCATCCGCGATGACCTGGCGCACCTGCTCAGCCTGCTCGGGGCCGAAGCCGGCGTGCTCGAGGAACTGCGGCGGGGCGATCCTGCCCAGGACCATCTCGCCGGCGTCCAGCTCGTTGCTCGGGCTGGGGCTTGTGGCGGCGGGGCTCGTGGGGATGGGGGCGCCCACGCCGACGATGTCGATGATGGCGCCGGCGCCGAGGAGAGGCGCCTTGAGCTGAAAATCGGAGTTCTCGTAGAGGAGCAGGCCGGAGCGGATCTTTACCTCGACTTCGATCGCCTGCGGGCGGCCGACCTCATCGGTGGTGATCGAGATGTCCGAGACGCGGCCGACGCGCTGCCCGCCGAGATTCACCGCCGCCCCCTTGGCGAGGCCGGCGACGCCGGGGTTGAGGGCGAACTGCACGCGGTAGGTGGTGGTGCGCTCGAGGGCGTCCTGGGCGCCGGAGAGGATGACGCTGATCACGACGAAGAGCGCGATGGCGACGAGAAAGAAGAAGCCGACGACGGCGTTGCGTGGCGTCTGCGAGTTCATCGGGGGCTCCGGGGGGAGGGGGGAGCGAACGCAGAGTTCGCAGAGGGAGCGCAGAGGGCGCGGAGGGAGATCAGAGAGTAGAGATCAGAGAATAAAGAGCGAAGATCCGGGATCTCAGAACAAGGCCGAAGCAGCTCACGCGGAGGCGCGGAGCTCGCAGAGGAAGGCAGTAAGGGTTTGCATTCTCCGCGCCTTCCGCGCCTCCGCGTGACAACAACCCGTTCTCCGGCGCGGCGCGAAGTTCTGGCGACCGTGCGGATCCGGAGGAACCACAGAGGGCACAGATAGAAACCCAGATAAAGAACTCTGTGCCCTATGTGCGCAATCTGTGGTTGCTGATCGGGTTCCTGCACTCCGCGCCCTCCGCGCCTCCGCGTGACAACCTCTCCCACTCTTCGTCTCTCTGCGTTCACTCTGCGCCCTCTGCGTTCACTCGGGATTCCGTCGAATGGTCCCCACGGCCGCCCTTGCGCCGGAGCAGGTTGAACAGGCCGTAGTGGATCGGGCGGCCGGCGCTGCCGAGCATGCGGGTGGACTCGACGCTCGGGATCGCGGGGACGGCGCCGCGGAGGCCGAGCAGGTCTTCCTCAAAGTTGGTCGAGGCCTTGCGATCGGTGATCGGGCCCTCGGCGTCGCCGCGGAGGAACTGGCGGATGAGCCGCTCGGCCTCCGCCAGACCGCCGGTCTCGGCCGCGGGCATGTCGCGCAGGCGCTCGAACCACTGCCGCGGCTCGACGCGGATCATGCGCCCATTGTCGAGCATGGCCATTCGGTCGGCGATAGTGAACGCCGAGTTCATGTCGTGGGTGACGACAACGCTGGTGATGCCGATCTTGCGCGTGAGATCAAGGATGAGCTGGTCGATCTGGGCGCTGGTCACCGGGTCGAGCCCGGCGCTGGGCTCGTCGTAGAACAGCAGCTTGGGGTCCAGGGCCATGGCGCGGGCGAGGCCGGCCCGCTTCTTCATCCCGCCGGAGAGCTGGGCCGGGTACTTCTCCGAGTGCTCGCGGAGGCCGACCAGCTCGAGCTTGATCTTCACCTGGATGTCGATGATCTCCGGGCCGAGCTCGGTGTGCTCGCGCAGCGGGAGGGCGACGTTCTCGGCCACGGTCATCGAGTTGAACAGGGCGCCGGACTGGAACAGGATGCCGAACTTGCGCCGGACATCGTTGAGCTCGCGCTCCGGGAGCCGGGTGATCTCCTTGCCGAAGACCTCGATGCGCCCCGAATCCGGGCGCAGCGAGCCGATCATGAGGCGCAGCAGCGTGCTCTTGCCCGAGCCGGAGCCGCCCATGATGACCATGGTCTCCCCGTCGCCGATCTCGAGGTTGACGCCATCCAGGACGGCGCGGTCGTCAAAGCTCCTGACGACATCCCGGCAAACGATGACAGGGGCTTCGGGCACTGCGGAGTATAAAGGCCGGCGCGCTCAGCCGCCGCCTTCGTCGCCCTCGGGTGGCGATTCGCCGTCAGGGTCGGGGCCGTCGGGGGCCTCGGGCGCTTCGCCCGCTGGCGCCGGGGCCTGCGGGGCCGGTGGAAGGAGCCAGATGATGTCGCCGGTATCGGGAACGATGACACCGACGTTCAGCAGTTGCGGCCGCCCGTTCTGACCCGCGCCCAAGGCAAAGATGGTGAGGGCCTCCTCCTGGGCGAACTCAAGAGTCATCGGCACCGGCGTCCCATAGCGCTCCCCGAGTTCGCCGAAGGCTTCCCAGCTCTGCGGGCTGACCGCAAAGTACCCGCCGAGCATTTCGCCCAGCCCATCGGGAGGCGCCACATAGGCCCCGATCTCGGACTGGTATGCCTCGCGGAAGGCCTCGAGCCGCTCGGGCGTGACTTCCTCGCGGACGGACGCGTCGAACTCCGCCCTGGCGGCGCTGGCGTCCAGCGACTCGGTATGCTCAAGGACGACGGCGTAGGCGGTGAATCGACCGGCCTGCATGGCCATGCCGGCCCACATCGCCGTGCCGATCGCGGCCCCGATCAGACCCGTGACGATCCCCGTGATCGCCATGCCGCTCCCCTTCTTGCGCCCCCGGGCAGCGCTGATCGAGAACAGCGCCGGCACGCCGAAGAGCACGCCCAGCAACCCGATGGGCGGGATGCAGCAGATGATCAGCCCGGCCACGCCGCTGAGCAGCGAGAGCACCGCGAGGATGCTCGTGCGGGCGTCGGCGGGCGTGGTGTCCGCGTACTGCGGCCCGGGCTGGGCGTAGGGGTTTTGACTCATGCGCCAGCATATGCCGCGGGGAGCGGAGGCGGGGGGCGGGGGAGCCAGGCCCAGAAATCAGAAGTCAGGAGTCAGGGGTCAGGATCTCGGCGCCCGCTGCGCCTGTACCGCTTCGGCGATTGCCGCGGCGCCTGCTTCGGCCTCGGCCGGTGTCGTCAGGCGAGAAAGGGTGATGCGGAGCGAGGCTGCCGCGGCGTCCTCGGTGAGGCCCATGGCCCGCAGCGTGGGCGAGACCTCGACGCTGCCGCTGGCGCAGGCGGCGCCCGCGCTCACGCAGACGCCCCGTTCCGACAGCGCCATGAGCAAAGGCTCACCCTGGGCGCCGTCGAACGTGATGTTGCTGGTGTTCCAGAGGCGCCGCTCGGCGGCCGGGCCGTTGACGCCAGCGCCGCCGATGGCCAGCAGGCGGCGCTCCAGATCGTCGCGCATTGCGCGCGCAGCCGCCCGCGCCCGGTCGTCCTCGAGCCAGGCCCGCGCCTCTGCCGCGGCAGCGCCGAGGCCGGCGATCCCCGGGACGTTCTCTGTGCCGGCCCGCCGGCCCTGCTCCTGCGAGCCGGCGGCCGGCCAGGCCAGCCGCAGACCCCGCCGGACCCAGAGGGCGCCGACACCCTTGGGGGCGTGGAACTTGTGGCCGGAGAGCGTGAGCAGGTCCGCCTGCGCGCACGAGACCGGCTCCTTGCCCACCGCCTGAGTCGCGTCGGTGTGCACCAGCGCGCCGGCGCGCCGGGCGAGCTCGGCAATCTCCGCCAGCGGCTGGAGCGCGCCCGTTTCGTTGTTGGCCCACTGCACGCTGACGAGCGCGACATCGTCATCGATGAGTCGGGCGGCGTGGTCGAGGTCGATGACGCCCTCGGGCGTGGGCTCGATCCAGCGGACCTCGATTGCATCATCCCGCTGCAGGCGCGCCGCCAGATCGATCACGGCGGGGTGTTCGAGGCGGCTGGTGACCAGCGCGCGGCGTGCGCGGGACCACTGACCTCCGAGCAGGTCAGTGGAACGCGCAGCGGCCATCACCCCGCGCAGCGCGATGTGGATCGATTCGGTTCCGCCGCTGGTGAAGATGATCTCGCCGTGGCGGGCGCCAAGCAGGTCGGCGAGCTGGCGCCGGGCGAGTTCGATGATGCGCCTGGCCTCCTGCCCGGGGCGGTGAAGGCTGGAGGGGTTGGCCCAGCCGGTTTCGAGCGCTGCGCGGACGGCTTCGATGACGCCGGGGGTCGGGGGGGTCGTGGCGTTGTTGT
>CAYMJK010000413.1:0-2746 GCA_964390535.1 uncultured Phycisphaeraceae bacterium
GCAAGCGAGCGCACCACCGGGTGCATCCACGACAGCGGCGAGGTCGCGTCGATCGTGCCGGCCACCGGCGTCCAGGCGCCATCCCAGCGGGCCAGGTGGCTCGCCGGCTGACCGCCCGCGTGGCTGAACTGCCCGCCGACGTACAGGGCCGGCCCTGAGCCGTCATCGAACACCGCCATCGAAAACACGCCGCCCGGCCTCGTGCCCGGGTCCACGCGGGTGATGCCCGAGCCGACGGGGCTCCACGACGAGCCGTCCCATCGCGCGAGGTTCTCCGCCGCCACGCCGCCGACGGATGTGAACGCGCCGCCGGCGTACAGCGCCGGGCCCGAGCCGTCGTCGTAGACCGCCATCGCCTTGATCTCGCCGCTCGTCCCCGAGCCCACGGCGAGCCATTCCTCGCCGGTCCATCGCGCGATGCCGAGCGCATCCACGCCGCCCGGCGCCTCGACGAACTCGCCCGCGGCGTACAGCTCGCCATCGAAGACTTCCAGCACGTATGGCCGCCCGATGCCCGTCACCGGGTGCGTGAACGCCCCCCCCACGGAGTTCCACCGGACGCCGTCCCACCGTGCGATAGAGTCTGTCGGTGAGCCGAGGTCCCGAGTCAGGAATCCGCAGACGTAGAGATCACCCGCATAGACCTCCAGCGCCACCGGCTGCGGGCCTGTCCCGAAGGGGCTCACCGGCCCAAGGCCCCCCCCGACGTTGGACCAGTCGTTCCCGTCCCAGCGGGCTACCTGGTCCACCTGGATCGCCGCGCCATCGGGATCGGCGGTGCTGAAGTTGCCGACGACATAGAGCTGCAGGCCGCTCCCATCATTGTGCAACGCGATGTCGTTCACATACGGCGGGTTCTCGAAGCGCGCCGGCCCGACGATCTCGAGCCCGCTGGCCAGCCCTGACCAGCTCACTCCGTCCCACACGCCGATGGCCCGGGCGTCGGCGCCCCCGATGTGGCGAAACAGCCCGGCGGCGTAGAGGCCCGGCCCGAACGCCGCATCAGTCTGCAGGAGCGCGAGGACCTCCGGCTCGTACAACCCCTCGTCCATCACCGCGCCGGGCGAGCCGAAGTCGCCATCCCAGTCGCACTGGGCGCTTGCCGCCGTCGCGCACGCAGCGCCCGCGAGCAGACAGATCATCCGTGTCATCGTTCAATCCTCCAAAGTCCGCGCAGGTTCCGGGAGGTCGCCGCCGGGCCGCGCGGAGGGCTCAGGCAGCAAGCGAGGCGCGGATCGTCGTGGCACAGATCAATCCGCAAGGGCTCGGCGGACGCGGGTCGCGCCGCCGCCCGCCTCACCGAATCCCGTTCGCCGCAGTGCGGCAGGCGGATCCGGCCGATCGGAAGGCGCCCCTTCAGGCGTGAACGCCGGCGATTCGTCGGCGCGCAACGGTTTGCGCGCAGCCGCCCATTCTACGCGCTCCGGCGTCCGGGCCTCCAGCGAGGCCATCGCCGCGGCGTCACAAAGGCGCGCCGGCGCCCTCTCGGCGCCGGCGCGGTCATCCTTGAAGCGGCCGCCTACGGGCACCCGGCGCCGAACAGAGCCTGAAAGCACATGAAGTCGGCGAATTCGAGCGTGCCCGAGCCGTCGCAGTCGGCCGCGGGGTCCCCCGCGGCGAACTGGTTCTGGAAGCACAGGAAATCGAAGAAGTCGAGGGCGCCCGTCCCATCGCAGTCGGCAGCGCAGGCGTCAACCATGCGGTACACGGCGCCGAAGTTGCCGAACGGCCCGAGGTTCGGCCCGCCCAGCACGTAGATCTCGCCATCGTGATCCTGCCCGAACCCCTTGATGTACAGGCCCAGGCCCGCGGCGCTGTTGGGGAACTCCAGCAGGTCGCCGGTGTCGAGGTCGCCGGAGAACAGCCGCCCCAGCGGATCGGCGAAGGCCGTCGAGAAGTCGCCGAAGATGTACTTGCCCTGCAGCGCCGGCAGCGCATCACCGGTGTACACGAACCCCGCGATGACGCTCAGCCCCTCGTCGTGGTCGTACTGGAGCACCGGGTCGACGAGATCCGGCGGCAGGCCGTCGCGGTTGTCGATCACGAAGCCACGCGCGATGCCGTTGGGCACGAAGCGGAAGCTCCCCTCCATCAGCCGCCACCCGTGATTGTCGCCGCGTTCGACGATCACCACCTCTTCGATGTCGTTCTGCCCGACATCGCCCAGGATCAGCCGCCCGGTGTCGTCGAAGCTGAACCGGAATGGATTGCGGAAGCCGTACGCCCAGATCTCATCCACGCCGGCGACACCGACGAACGGATTGTCGCCCGGAATGCTGTACGCGCCGTTGGCGCTGGTGGCGCCGGTTCGCCCGAGCGGGTCGATCCGCAGCAGCGAGCCGAGCACCGTGTTGATGTTCTGCCCGTTCCCGCCGGGTCCGTGCCCGAACGTCGGGCCGCCCCCCGACGGATTGCCATCCTGATCGTCGGCCCCGCCGCCATCGCCGAAGGCGATGTACAGCATGCCGTCCGGCCCGAAACGCAACTCGCCGGCGTTGTGATTGAACTGCGGCTGGTCCACCCGCAGAATCTCGCGATCACTGCCCGGATCGACGCGAGCCGGGTTCGCCGGATCCACCGTCCACTCGACGACCACGCTCTGATGATCGAAAGCGCGCCCGGCGTTTACCGTTGCTACGATCTCGCCACGGCCTCGCCCCGCGTGGCCAGCACGTGTATCGGAACCGCCCGCGACGGCGATCTTCAGACCGACCTCGGCTGCAGCTGGTCGATCGAAGGCACGGAG
>CAYMJK010000414.1:0-2930 GCA_964390535.1 uncultured Phycisphaeraceae bacterium
GCCGACGGCGACCCGGCGCCCCTGCCGCACCTGGACAGCGAGCGCAACCGCGCTGCCGGCGGCTTCGACATCACGCTGGAGGTCTATCTCCAGAGCGAGCAGATGCGCGCGCGCAACATGGACCCCGTCCGCCTCTCCCGCGGTAGCTTCAAGGACATGTACTGGACGCTCGGGCAGATGGTCGCCCATCACACCTCCAACGGGTGCAACATGCAGCCGGGCGACCTGATCGCCAGCGGCACCGTCAGCGGCCCCACGCGCGATAGCCGCGGCAGCATGCTCGAACTCACGTGGGATGGCGATCCCTGGGCGACCCCGCCGAAGGTCGTGCCCGGCACGCAGCGGACGCCCATCAAGCTCCCCACCGGCGAGGAGCGCCGCTTCCTCGCCGATGGCGACGAGGTGATCCTCAAGGGCTACTGCGAGCGCGAGGGCGTCCGGCGGATCGGCTTCGGCGAGTGCCGCGGGCGGATCGTCCCAGCCGAATAGCGGCTCCTCGGCAACAGGAACCAGAACAAAACACAGATGTCACAGATGAAGAACAGAGGGCAGTGTCCTCAATGCAACACCAATCTGTGTCCCATCTGTGTCATCTGTGGTTTCTGCCTTTCTTCAGTTCCAGCTCAACCCCTTCGGCCACTCATCCGGATGCTGGTCGGCAGCGCGCCGGATGAGGTGGCCGAGGTCGAGCAACGCGTCCTCGGCGATCTCGGCGCGGGCGGCGGCATCCGGCTCGGCGAGCAGGCGGTAGCGCGTGGCGGGATCGCTGAAGATGGTGAAGCAGACGAGGTCGAGGGCGGCCGAGGGGGGGATCTGCTCCTCGCGGAGCCGCTCGACGACCCACGGCCCGCGCGAGAGTTGGCTCAGTGGCCAGTTCTCGAGCAGTTCGGTCATGCGCTCGCGCACGCCGCCGAGCTTCTCATCGTCGCCGAAGGGGAGCCCGAGCGGCTCGAGCATGGCTTGGCGGTAAAGATGCGTTCCGTCGGCGGCGAGTTCCCGCACGATGCGGGCCCGGCAGACACCCTGCAGGATGATGTTGAAGCGGCCGTCGCCGAGGCGCTCGTGCTGAATGATCTGGCCGATGCAGGTGGCCTCGCGGACGGGGGGGCGGCCGTGGTACTCCTGCTTCCAGCGATCGCCCTCGAAGATGGCCATGGCGATCTGGCCGGCGCCATCGAGGCAGTCGGCGATCATCTGGCGGTAGCGCGGCTCGAAGACGTGCAGCGGGGCAACCTGCTGCGGCATGAGGCAGACGGTGTGCATCGGGAAGAGCGGCATGGGCCTGCCGAAGTTCACCGAGATGGACATTTCGTCGGCCACGGGTCATTTCCCGCGCGCGATGGGCGCGCCGGCTATCGGGAAGAGTCCTGCCTGCCGCCGCCGCCCCCTCCGCCATCGCCGCCGATGGCGTTGCGCATGGAGGTGTCGGCCTGGATGTTGCGCATGCGGTAGTAGTCCATCACGCCGAGGTTGCCGTTGCGGAACGCCTCGGCCATCGCCTTGGGCACTTCGGCCTCGGCGAGGACGACGATCGCCTGATTCTTCTGGATGTCGGCCTTGTTCTCCTGCTCGGCGGCGACGGCCATGGCGCGGCGCTTCTCGGCCTCGGCCTGGTAGCGACGCTTGTCGGCCTCGGCCTGGTCGGCCTGCAGCTTGGCGCCGATGTTCTCGCCCACATCGATGTCGGCGATGTCGATGGAGAGGATCTCGAAAGCCGTGCCGGCGTCCAGCCCCTTGGCCATGACGGTCTTGGAGATGTTGTCGGGGTTCTCCAGCACCTTCTTGTGGCTGATCGCCGAGCCGATGGTGGTGACGATACCCTCCCCGACGCGGGCGATGATCGTCTCCTCGGTGGCGCCGCCGACCAGCCGCGGCAGATTGGTGCGCACCGTCACGCGGGCCTTGGCCTTGAGCTGAATGCCATCCTGCGCGACCGCGTCGATCGTCGGCCGTGGGCCGGCGGGGTTCGGGCAATCGATCACCTTGGGGTTCACGCTGGTGTTGACCGCGTCGAGGATGTCGCGGCCGGCGAGATCGATCGCGGCGGCAACATCCCAGTCGAGGTCGATCTTGGCCTTCTTGGCGCTGATGAGCGCGGTGACGCAGTTGGGCACGCGGCCGCCGGCGAGGTAGTGCGTCTCGAGGTTGTTGGTGCTGACATCCAGCCCCGCCTTCACCGCGCGGATGCGGCTGAGCACGATCGTGCGGATGTCCACCTTGCGCAGGCGCATGCCGATCAGCTCGGTGATGCCCACGCGGGCGTTGGAGAGCAGGGCCTGAACCCAGAGCGACGCGAACTGGCCGATGACCAGGGCGATCGCGAGGAAGACGATCAGGCCGATGACAATGAGCACGATGACGATCGGGTTGGGCATTTGAGACGGGTCTCCCTGCGTAGCGCCCGGCCGGCCGGGTCTGGCGGAGTATAGATGGTTGTTCAGCCGGAGGCGGATGCCGCAGATGCCGCGGGCGCCGCCCGGGCTCGGGGCGCCGAGGCGACCATCTGCACGAACTGCCGCTCGATCCCGGCGCCGTCCGGCGCCGCCGGCGCCCGGCCGATCGCCTCAGCCGCGAGCTGGACCACTGGCAGGCCGGCGAGATCGGCCTCGGCGACCGGATCCCACGCCAGCTCGCGCCCCTCCTGGCGGGCCACGATCACCGCCGTGGCGCACGCGGGGACGCTGCCGCCAGCGCGGTGATGGTCCACGAGTCGCGCTGTCGGAACCTCGATCCCGCTCTTCAGCAGCCGGATGCGGCTGAGAACGACGACGCGGACATCGACGCCGCGCCATCGCATGTCGGCGATCTCCAGCGGACTCACCCGCGCGCCGGAGAGCGCCGCCTGAATCCACAGTGAGAAGAACTGGCCGAACAGGATGAAGCCGGCGCCCAGCAGCAGCGAAAGCGCGACAGTCAGTGCGATGGCAAGT